>JAUNUM010000142.1 GCA_030538215.1 Bacteroidia bacterium | reverse complement strand
CACCCAATTCTATTTCTGAAAGTAAACTTTCATCTTTTATTATACCAACAATCAAAGAATTATCTTTTGGCAGATACGAAATGGGTTGTACCTTTTCTGTCTTATATTCGGGATATCCTTTCGGATTAAAATAAAAACGATTTTTTATGTAATCAATGGTTACTTCGCCGTAATTGGTAACTTCAAACCCTATTTTAGCACGATGTTCCGTTGAAGCGGAAATATTGTTCAAGGCTGAATTATTAAATTGAACCGAATCGAATTTGAATGTGTAGATGGAATCTAATTTTGAAGTTCCGAACATTGTCGCCGAGCTGGCACCATAATAACACTTTGCCTCGGGTTTAATTCTTTTTTGTTTTAGTCCTGATAAATAAGATTCTGCAATATCTATTAATCCATTATATCCTGTATCGAACAATACTTCAATATTAGCCTTTCTGTTGCCTTGGAAGCATTTCAACATTACGTGAGGATTTTTTTGAAATTTCGAATAAGATATTTTTAACGGTTTTATGTCTTTGGGTATGATATCCGCACTATTAGACAACGTGATAGTTTTATCTTTTGATGTAATTTTAACAATGCTGTTGTGAAAAAGATTTGAACCGACTACACCATC
Organism: Bacteroidia bacterium; assembly: GCA_030538215.1. Classification (GTDB taxonomy): domain Bacteria; phylum Bacteroidota; class Bacteroidia; order Bacteroidales; family Dysgonomonadaceae; genus Petrimonas. The sequence continues at coordinate 3,098 of JAUNUM010000142.1, read as the reverse complement.
TACGTCATAAAAATCCCAAAAAGTATTTGACTGTTTTTTAAGAATATAGGTGGGAATATTAAAAAACGACACATCTTCCATTTTTATTTCAGGGATATACGTGTAAGGTGTTTTTTGTGTGTTGCCTGCCGCATCTGTAATCTTAGTAGTATCTTTCGATGAAAGCTCCAGTTCTTGATACAATTTCTCTGAAATTATCATTGTGGCGCCTGTGTCGAATATGAAATTTCTTATTTTCCCATTAATGCTTAGTTGAACAATGGGGGAGGTTTTGCAATGGTTTGTGTATGGCAATGTGATATGGTATTGCGCAGGAAAAGTTTTGACGTCGGTTACAAAAGGACCGACCATTTTTTTGCTTGCACAACTTGACAGAATAATCGTGAAGATGGTTATCAATGCTATTGCTTTTGAGTAAAAACAGGTCTGTCTCATATCCGGCATTTTTTAAATATTGATGCAAATACTAAAGATAATACTTAAAAGAAAACCTGCTATTGAGGTAAGTTTGAGATAAGGGTCGAGTTCACGGTCAGATTTCTTGTGAACTTGCGTTAAAATGTAGAATTGAAAAAGAAAAATAATAGTATAAAGATATCGGTACCAAGGCAATGCTGCAAACATAAAACTGTATTGCAAAAAACAGGTAAACATGCCGAAAGTGAGCAATGTGTGGTAGATTTTGGCGTTTTTTAAACCCAGTTTCGATGCTACTGTAATTTTGCCCGACGTTATGTCGTTCTCAATATCGCGCATATTATTTACGTTAAGAATCATTGTGCTGATAAATCCTAATCCCACGGATGGCAGCACGGGTTGAAAGGCAAAAGAACCGGTATGCAGAAAATAGGTTCCGATAACAGCCACGGGACCAAAAAACAGAAACGCAAAAAAATCGCCCCAACCCACATAGCCATAAGCATATTTACCCATGGTGTAAAACAGGGCAGATAAAATACAAATTAAACCGATACCAAGAAGAATAAAAATAGATAATCGGGTGAAGTTTTCGGCAGCGTTTAAAACCAAAGTAAGCCCGATTGTAGCAACAACAATTGCAGTTATGATTACTGCTGTTTTCATTTGTGTGGGTGATATTTTTCCACTTTGCACGGATCGTGTGGGACCGAGGCGTTTACCCGTGGTATCGGTTCCTTTCAGGTAATCACCCAAATCGTTTGCCAGATTCGATAATATCTGAATGGATACCGCTAAGGTTAATGCTAACACAAAGATTGTCGCAGAAAACTTTCCAACGTGCAAGGCAAGTCCCGTGCCGAGTGTAACTCCGGCAACAGCCAAGAAAAGTGTGCGAAGGCGAAAGGCGGCGAGCCAGTTTTTTACAGATGACATGATATGTTATAAAATGCGTCGGACGGGGAATCCGTCAGACGCAGTGAAAAATCGTAAATCGTAAATCCGAAATCGTAAATTAATACGCCCTTGCAAAAATTACCCGTTGCGCCGATGGTTTTCCGGTAACCATGCACACACCCGGCGTTTTATTGCCCTCTAACGGAATGCAGCGAATAGTGGCTTTGGTTTCGTTTTTGATTAATTCTTCGGTTTCGGGTGTTCCATCCCAATGGCAAAGCAGGAATCCGCCTTTTTCGATTTCCACTTTAAATTCTTCGTACGAGTTTACTTCGCGAGTAACCGATGTGCGGAAATCCACCGCTTTTTTATAAATATTTTCCTGAATTTCACCCAACAAATTTTTGATATATTCTTCGATGCCGTCGCACGAAAGCGTTTCTTTGGTAAGCGTATCGCGGCGAGCCACTTCTACGGTATTGTTTTCCAAATCTCTGCCGCCCATCGCCAAACGAACGGGAACACCTTTTAGCTCGTACTCCGAGAATTTCCAACCCGGTTTTTTGTTGTCGGCATTATCGTATTTCACGCTAACTCCCAACGCTTTAAGACGAGTTGCAATTCCGGCAACCTTTTCGTCTATTTGTTTCAGTTGTTCTTCGTTTCTGTAAATCGGAACGATAACAACTTGATACGGAGCTAATTTTGGAGGAAGCACCAACCCGTTATCATCGCTGTGTGCCATAATGAGTGCGCCGATTAATCGAGTGGAAACGCCCCACGATGTAGCCCAAACATAATCACGTTGTCCATTTTTATCGGTAAATTGCACATCGAATGCTTTAGCAAAGTTTTGTCCCAAAAAGTGAGATGTGCCAGATTGTAAGGCTTTTCCATCCTGCATCAACGCTTCGATGGTATACGTATCGAGCGCGCCGGCAAATCGTTCTGAAGCCGATTTGAATCCTTTAATTACAGGCATAGCCATGTATTTCTCTGCAAATTCGGCATAAACATTGATCATCTTTTCGGTTTCTTCAATGGCTTCTTCCTTTGTGGCATGAGCGGTGTGCCCTTCCTGCCAAAGAAATTCGGCAGTGCGAAGAAATAACCTCGTGCGCATTTCCCAACGGACAACATTTGCCCATTGATTGATAAGTAATGGTAAATCGCGATACGATTGTATCCAGTTTTTATACGTACTCCAGATAATGGTTTCGGAAGTGGGACGAACAACCAGTTCTTCTTCCAATTTTGCTTCGGGGTCAACTATTACACCGCTGCCATCGGGTGCGTTTTTTAATCGGTAATGCGTTACTACAGCGCATTCTTTGGCAAAACCTTCCACGTGGTCAGCTTCGCGACTCAAGAATGATTTAGGGATAAATAACGGAAAATAGGCATTTACGTGTCCGGTTTCTTTGAACATATCGTCCAATTGCCGTTGCATTTTTTCCCAAATGGCGTAACCATACGGTTTTATCACCATACAACCGCGAACGGCTGAGTTTTCTGCCAACTCTGCTTTAATTACCAAATCGAGATACCACTGCGAATAGTCAACGCTGCGGGAAGTCAGTTCTTTTAGTTCCTTTGCCATATTTTTATGTAGAATTCTGTATATTTAGAAACTGTTTTGAATTTTACAAATCTTATTTTATTCTTATTTTTCTGATTTTTTCAGACTGTTTTTTGCTCTTTTTCGCGTCTTTGAACTTTCCTTTCTTTTAAATAGCCCGCTATATAATTCGAAATGAAAGCCCAAATCCATCAAAAAATAGCTA
>JAUNUM010000141.1 GCA_030538215.1 Bacteroidia bacterium | reverse complement strand
CTTATGCTTTTTCAACAGGATAATAATCTACTAATTAAAGGTTTCAAAAAATTAATGCTGTGAGTAATTAATTATGATTTTCCTTTTGAAGCGCAAAGATAAGATATTTTGATTTCAAACACTAAAAAATAGAGAAATTTTTCTCTATTAAAAGCGAGGTAATTCTCCGGCATTGCCAAGCTTGGGCATTTGGCAAAGACTTTTATGTTATAAAACATAAACAAAGAATTGGAAACCACGGAAATAATGCGTATTTTGTGGGCTCATTTATAAATCTAATTAGTCACTCTTTAAATACGTTGTAATATGAAGAAAATAGAAAAACTCGACTTCCCAAAACTGCGTAACGCAGAACATCCCCGAGTGTTTAACCGTTTGATAGCGATAACGGAAAAGCACAATCCCGAATCACTGCACCTCTCCGGGCCTTTTACGCGCGCAAAAGCGCATTTGCCGGAATTAAACAAAATTGAAGCCCAGGAACGCGGCAGCGTGCTCACCAAAAAAATGGAGGAAATAGACCTCCGCAACGACAACCTCATCCGGGGGATCATACGAATGACTAAAGCGCACATTACCGCCGATATGCCGGCAACCTATGAAAGCGCCCTGCTGGTAAACAAATGGCTCGACAAACACAAAGCCGGCTCCATACCCGATGACAATTACACCTCTTCCGTGGAGCGCATAAGCGATATGGTGGCCGATGCCGAACGCACACCCCAATTAATGACCGCACTGCAAACAATCTATGTGGCGGATATGTTTACGGAACTGAAAACGACCACACCCCAACTGGAAACGCTTTTTATGCAGCGCAAAGAAGATAAATCGCTGGCCGAAACGGTGGACACCAAAGCCATTCGCCGCGAAGCCGACAAGGATATGCGCCGTTTGTTCACATTTATTGAACTCTATCAAGTGGAGTACCCCGACGTGGATTACGCGCCGCTAACGAGAGAGCTGAACGTGCTGCTCGCCTATTACAAAACGCAACTCGCCGCCCGCGCCGCGCGCCGCGCCAAAGGCGAAAACGTGGAACAGGAACCGCCCATTGAGGAACCGCAAGAATAAAAGAGACACTATTTATAATGTCTTCGAAATTGAAGTAACTCAAAAAAATTAATCTGAACTTTTATATGTTTTATTAATTAAAAAATAATGTTATGAGAAAGAATATTTTATTTATAATGATCCTGTCATTTACAATTGTAATGATAGGATGCAATGAACAATTTGAAAAAGAAAATGAAGATTTAAGCAATAATTTAGCACTACAATTAAAAGCTGCCTCACAAGCTAATTACTATGCAGACAAAATCATAAATTCGTATTATAGCTCCACTCGTTCATCTGAAATGCAAGAACAGTTTCACCCATCTTATGGAGGTAGTTATATTAATCATAATGGAAAACTTGTTGTGTTAATTGCCAATAAAGATAATGATTACAAGAAGTATATTCAAAATTTAGTTGGTCCGGAAAACGTAATATTTCGATTTTGTGATAATTCGTATAATTCGCTATTGAATATTTTAGACTCTTTAAATAATTATAAATTTAATACATGCGTGGATGCAGATTATTCAAATTTCAGACATTTTGGAGTGCGGATTCTCAAAAATCAAGTGGAGGTTTATCTAGACCAATATTCAGAACAAAAAATAGAAGAATTCAAAAATAAAATCCATAATTCAGCATTGATTCTTTTTTCTAAATCTGAAGGAGATTTAGTTTTACAAAGTTCTTTGAACCCGGGTGAGGTGATAAATAATCAAATTGGGCAAGGTTCTATAGGATATAGGGCGAAAGACGCTCAAGGAAATATTGGCATTGTTGTATCCGGTCATGTTATTCGTAGCAATCAAACTGTTTATAAGAATACGACACCAATAGGATATTGTGAAAAATCGCAAGAAAGAGGTGATATCGATGCCGCCTTTGTGGAAGTTTTTGATGGATATTTGCCCACGAACAATATTGGTGGGTTTTATGGTGTTCTGTCGACTAATATTTTAACACCACAAGTAGGATCTTTTATTACAAAATATGGTCAAAAAACTAAAGATACAAATGGTAGAATTTTAGACACAAGTGACACTTTTGATACGAGAGACGGAGGAGGTCCAATTTATACAGATTTAGTAAGGGCAGATTATAAAGCCTTACTTGGAGATAGTGGTGGTATTGTGTTCACAAGCATTGGCTATAACACATTAGGCATTCACGTTGGTATTAATACCGTTACAAATTATGCTTATTACTGTAAAGCCGGTAATATAAATAGGCAATTCGGCTTAACTCGTTATTAGACATTCAAGCATATGAAATATATCTTTATCTCTCTTTTATTCATATTATACGGTTGCAACGCAAATGCGCAAAAAGAAGTGGAGAACAACAATGTTTCATCTCCCACGAAAACGAAATCTACGCTTGAAGCTACACAACCGTACTATCAACAGCACGCCGGTGTACTACTTACCACCAGCCAAACAACTTACAGTCTGAAAAATGAAGATATTTTTGAATACTCCATAACCAATTCAGAGAATTACCTAGTTTTAACGGGGTCCGTGTTTGCTTTGAATTATTTGGATGGGAAGGAATGGATTAATTATCCGTTTGACGGTAATTTCAGGCATATTGAGTACATAACTTACAGGAATGGCACAAAAAATTACTCGTATAAATTATTATCTAATTTTTATGTTCTTAACAAAAAACATCCAATAATACCCGGAAAATACCGAATTATCAAAGATGTCAAAATTATACCCAATGAAGGAGATAAAGAACAGAATTTTGAGATTTATGCCGAATTTACGGTGGTGGAGTAAATGAGAAAAAATCGTACCACCCGCTCAATTACTTTCCTTATCCCCACCTTTGTCAAAGTTTTTGAACTTTGACAAAGGTTTTTCCTATTAAGAAACATATTGCCCCACTTATGATAACAAACGTATTTTTTGATTTTGACGGAGTAGTGATAGATTCCGAGCCCATACACGCTAAAACCAAAGCGATGGCGTTAGACGCTTTCGGCATTGCTTATCCCGAAAATGTGTTTGAAGGTTTCAGGGGCGTGCCCGAAGTGGATTTTTTTATTTACGTCAGGAAAAATCTAGATGCAGAGCGCTTTCCGCTTGAAACACTTATAAAGAAACGTCAGGAAATCTTAGCGGAAATACTTCCTGAAATGTCTCTTATAGCGGGGTTTACGAATTTCATGGAATGGGTTAAGTCTAAAAAAATACGCACCGCGCTGGTAACTTCGGCAACCCATCGGGAAGTTCAGAACATAGATAAACATTTGAATATCATTCGTCTTTTTGACAAAGTGATTCCCGCTGACGCCACTGGCCGGCATAAACCGTTTCCCGACCCCTACCTGAAAGCGTTGGAAGTAATGGAAGCCGACAAAGAGCAAACAATCATTATTGAAGATTCCACCAATGGCGTGTTGTCGGGCAAACGAGCCGGTTGCACGGTTTACGCGCTTACCACCACTTTTTCCCGCAAAGAATTAGCCTGCTCCGGAGCCGATATGATTTTTGAAAGCTACGAAGAACTGAAGGAGTTTGTTTGCACTGTTTTGAATGATTGATACCCTGCCCACATTGCATCGGCGGAATTTCCGCCCGCCCCATCATCTTTCCAAGCCGGCGGGGTTTCCGACGAGGCAAAACCGTCTCAGAAGTTCCCGGCGGAGGTTCCGAAA
>JAUNUM010000140.1 GCA_030538215.1 Bacteroidia bacterium | reverse complement strand
ATCCGCACGGGACAAACGTATTACATCAATCTGGAACTGGGACAACCGCAGGATGCCGTTATGCTGCCGCGTGGCGGATTCTTCCAAAGCACAGGCGGACAATGGGTGTATGTAGTGGATAAATCGGGCAATTTTGCTACCAAGCGCAACATTCGCATCGGCAAACAAAATCCACAGTATTACGAAGTTATTGAAGGACTTAGCCCTGGCGAACAGGTAATTACATCGGGATACGAAAATTTTGGAAATAACGATAAATTGATACTTAATTAACTAAAAACTAAAAAACAAATAACTATATGAAAACAAGAACATTCTTAACTATCATTTTTGTCGCATTAGCGATTTTCAACGCATCGGCACAAAACAACAAAGTTGTAAAACGAAATATCGATGTGAATTCCTTTTCAGCCATCAGCGCTTCCGGCGGATGGGATGTCATAATCCGGCAGGGTAATCGTCAGTCCGTTTCTATCGAAGTAAGCGAAAGTATGTTGGAACGCGCCGTAGTAGAAGTGAAAAACGGAACACTTCATATTTATAATAAAAACAGCAATCAGGTTTTTTCATGGAAAAATCTTCGTAATGCCCGTGAAATTAAACAAATAGCTTACGTTACCGTTACCGATTTAAATAAAATATCGGTTTCGGGTGGTGTGGATATCCGCTTTGAAACTCCCCTAAAAACCACCGATTTTGACTTAAATATGAGCGGTGGAACTGATTTGGAAAACCTTTCACTCAACTGCAATAACTTCACGGGTAATTTTTCGGGCGGGTGTGATGCCGATATACGTTTCCTGTCCGCACAAAATGTAAAAGCAAACGCGAGCGGTGGAAGCGATATAAATCTCATCGACATTGATACACAGCAATGCCGCGTTACCGCGAGTGGCGGATGCGATGTGAAATTAACGGGAAAAACAAAAGAATTTACGCTGGACGCAAGCGGTGGGAGTGATATATCTGCTTCCGATTTTAATGCAGCCAATTGTATGGCCACTTTTTCGGGCGCGGCCAATGGCAAAATCCGTGTTTCCAACAAATTAAATATTGCCGTTTCCGGCGCGAGCGATGTGGTGTGTTATGGCAACCCTGCCGATGTTGAAAAAAATATCGGGCGTAGCGGTTCGTTGAAATTCAACTAAAAAGATAATTGCTGATTGAGTTAAAGTTTCCAAACCTCAATTGTAAATCGTAATTCTAAAATCGTAAATATTATCAAATATGTACAACCTAAAGCTCGCTTTTCGCAATTTATTCCGCCAACGTTCCGGCACGCTCATCAACGTTATCGGCTTATCGCTAAGTCTGGCGGTTTGCCTGCTTATAGCCCTGTTTGTGCAGTACGAATATTCGTTTGAGAAACACAATCCCGACGCCAAAAACATTTATCGATTGCTCAATGTGAACGAAACGGACAAAAATAGAAATCCAATTCATCCTATTGCTTCTTTTCACCCATTTTCCGATGCTGTCCCCGAACTTAAAAAGGGAACAATGGTGCAATATTTGCCCTTAACTTTTTTTGTGGTCAACAATGAGCAAATGATGTTGCAAAACGTAATGTTTACAGATAATGAATTCTTCCAGATGTTCAATATCCGTATACTCGAAGGCGGCGAAAATCCGTTGTCCGACGATGCGTCTGCCGTGATTTCGCGTAGCGAAGCCGAAAAACTATTTCCAAACACACCGGCGGTAGGAAAAACCATCCGATACGAAAACCGGTACGATTTTCAGATAAAAGGGGTATTTGAAGATGCTCCCCTGACGGCAAACTACCGTCCCAATGTAATTATGAACATTCATGCGAAAAAAGAAGTGTCAAATTACGAATATACCGCAATGAGAAACCAATCTGTTAATCTCTATTTTCATTTACCAAAAAATGTCGATCTGAAAAGTATTGAAGAAAAAGTACTGACACAAGCCAAAATCATTTATGATTACCCCGGTTACGATGGTGCGTTTCAGTTTCAATCATTAAAAGACATTCATCTTCTTTCTTCTGACACGCTATGGGATACGATAGAGCGTTCCGACGAAAAAATTGTGCAGCTTTTTACATTGGTGGCTACTTTGTTGCTGTTGGTTGCTATGTTCAACTTCATCAACCTGTCGGTGGCGTTGCGCAGCAAGCGGAATTTCAACACCGGAATGCAAAAAATTATGGGAGCGGACACAAAGAATATTTTCGGTTATCTGTTTACCGAAACCTCGCTGCTCATCAGCTTTTGCTTGGCAGTCGCGTTGTTCTTAACGGAAGCGACTTTACCCTATTTCAACCAGCTGATGGACACCCAAATCCTGTTCAGTTTTGCAAATCCCGTGCTTTGGATATCCATTGGCGTAATTACCATACTTACCATATTTATTCCTGTATTTTTTCAATTACAAAATCAATTGCGAGTAAATCCTTCAGCAACCATCCGAAGCAAAGGGCATGCCTTACCTAAAAAAGGAAATATCTCGGTGGCACAAACCCTGACCATTGCACAAATTGCTATTTCCATTTGTCTGATTATCGGCGTAATTGCCATTAATCAGCAATTCGATTTGCTGTTGCAGAAAAAATTGGGTTTCGATAAAGAAAATCTCGTAACAGTAAATAATCCGTGGAACGACAAAATCGAGAACAGATACGCACTCTATAAACAAGAATTGGAAAAGCTACCCATTGTTTCGGGAGTAACTGCCACATGGAATACGCCAGGGTATAATTTAAGCAACGGCGGCACATTAGAGTACGAATTGAACGGCGAAAAGGTACAAATAAGAGTACGTCAATCGCCGGTAGATGGTAATTTCTTCGATGTGATGCGCACGTCTTTTCTTGCGGGCACCTCATTTGCTTCAACTGATAGTAGCAGAGCCATTATCAACCAAAAGTGTCAACAGTTGCTAAATGTTGAAAATCCTATCGGGATGAAAGTTACGAACCTCTTCATCGAGCGAGATTACGAAATTTGCGGTGTGATTGAAGATATTCAAAACCGTTCATTGCAGAACGAAAGTCAGCCGGTTATATATTATCTCTATCCACAGTTGAGTTCAATCGTAGTGCGCTTAGAACCCGGAAACCTGCAACAAAGCATTGCCGAATTAGAAGCCGTGTGGAAACGCATAGAACCCGACCAACCTTTCCGCATGAGTTTTGTAGATGAAGATTTAGCAGCGAATTACAAACGTGAAATCCGCACACAAAAACTGCTGACAATCTTTTCGTTGCTCGCCATTTTTATATCTATGCTCGGCTTGTACGGATTATCGATGCAAATCATTCTACGTAGAACAAAAGAGATAGGTATCCGTAAAGTAAACGGAGCGACCATATCCGAAATTCTCTCTATGCTCAACAAGCGTTTTGTAATTTGGGTACTTGTAGCTTTTGTTGTGGCAGTTCCTTTGGTATATTACGCGATGAAAAAGTGGCTCGAAACCTTTGCTTACAAAACCGAACTCAGTTGGTGGATATTTGCGTTGGGTGGTTTAGCGACACTTTTGGTAGCGCTTTTTACCGTGAGCTGGCAAAGCTGGCACGCCGCGACGAAAAATCCCGTGGAAGCACTTCGTTACGAATAAATTGCCAATTAATAATTACAAATGACTAATTAAATTCGTTCCTGTCTAAATATTTTACATCAGTTGTCTAATAAATGGACATTCAAAAAATCAACAATAATATAAACATGCTAATAATCAGACTATTGAATTTTCGGCACGATTATGGATACATAATTATAGAAAGAAATTAGAAGTAACAG
>JAUNUM010000029.1 GCA_030538215.1 Bacteroidia bacterium | reverse complement strand
ATTGAAATTATTTGATATCGATTTTGGGTGACCCAGCGAGGAAAACAGGAAAAAATCAGTCTGAGCTCATAAACCCAGACTGACAATAATATCAAATAATCAATAGATTATTCTTATTATGATAAGTTTTTATTTATAACGGAATCTACATAGATACTCATACCGTAGGTACGGGTGGAAGCGACAAACCATCGGACAAATCTTTTGCCGAATTATTGACTTGGTTTTCTACATTGTCGTACACATTTTTTGGACTGTCTTCGCTTTGAAGAATCTCTTCCGAACGAGAGACCCAAGGACGTTTTCCGAAAATATGCTCTAAATTCTCTGCATAAATAATCTCTTTCTCGAGCAATATCTGCGATAATTGGTGATGCCCATCGGCATGTTTACGAAGTAATTCTTTGGCTCTTTCGTATTGCTCGGCAATCATTCCCTTAACCTCGGCATCAATAAGCTCTGCTGTATTTTCGCTAAACGGTTTTTGGAAAGTATAATCCTGCCCCGACGAGTCGTAATAGCTCAGATTAGGCATTTTATCGCTCATTCCCAAATAAGTAATCATGCCGTAGGCTTGTTTCGTCACACGTTCCAAATCGTTCATGGCACCTGATGATATTTTACCGATAAAGACTTCTTCAGCAGCTCTTCCGCCAAGTAAGGCACACATCTCGTCGAGCATCTGGTCTTTGGTGGTAATTTGTCGCTCTTCGGGAAGATACCAAGCAGCGCCTAACGCTTTTCCACGGGGAACAATAGTAACTTTTACCAACGGATTGGCATGCTCCAAAAACCAACTTAACGTAGCGTGTCCGGCTTCGTGAATAGCAATTGATTTCTTCTCGTTTTGTGTGATAATTTTATTTTTCTTTTCCAATCCGCCTACAATACGGTCAACGGCACTCATAAAATCATCTTTCTCAACAAATTTCTTTTTATTTCGGGCAGCAATAAGCGCAGCTTCATTACAAACATTGGCAATATCGGCACCGGAAAATCCGGGTGTTTGGCGGGCAAGAAATTCCACATCCACCGATTCGTCTATTTTAATAGGACGCAGGTGAACTTTAAAAATTTCTTTTCTATCGTTCAAATCAGGTAGTTCCACATAGATTTGTCTATCGAAACGTCCGGCACGAAGCAGTGCTTTATCTAAAATTTCTACCCTATTGGTAGCTGCAAGAATAATTACTCCACTGTTGGAACCAAAGCCGTCCATTTCTGTAAGAAGCTGATTTAGCGTATTTTCCCGCTCATCATTCGAACCAAAATTGACATTTTTTCCACGAGCACGCCCAACGGCATCTATCTCGTCAATAAACACAATACATGGTGATTTTTCCTTCGCTTGTCGGAACAAATCGCGAACACGTGATGCGCCTACCCCAACAAACATTTCTACGAAATCGGATCCCGATATCGAAAAAAACGGAACATTTGCCTCGCCGGCAACGGCTTTCGCTAGCAATGTCTTTCCTGTTCCCGGAGGACCTACAAGCAAAGCTCCTTTCGGAATTTTGCCTCCCAAATTGGTATAATTGCTTGGATGCTTTAAAAATTCAACAATTTCTTGCACCTCTTCTTTAGCCTCAGAAAGCCCGGCAACATCTTTAAAAGTAACTTTTGGTCCGGCATCTTTATCAAAAAGCTTCGCTTTAGATTTTCCCACACTAAAAATACCGCCTCCACCACCGGGACCGCCTTGCATCCGTCGCATCATCCATATCCAAAAAACAATGATCAGCATAAACGGCGCAAACGTAAGCAACATTCCCCAAATTTCGGAGGTTGTATCGAAACGGACTTTTATATCGTATCCTTTTTCTTTTTTAACCGTATCGAGGAACTCCGATGCTCCAAGCGTAGAAGGTATGTTTACACTTACAAATGGGTTGCCGGCAAATTTATTCGCATCTTCTCCAAAAACATAATTCACGGACTCGGATCGCACTTTTGCCTCTGCCATATCTTTATTGCTGTAAACAACAATGCTCTCAATCCGATTATCGCTTACGTATTCTTGAAAATCCGACCAATCTACCTTTTTTACAGTTTTGTTCTGCCCAAAAAATAGCATACCTACTAATCCCATCAATAAAATAGCGTAAATCCAATAAGCATTAAATGGCTGATTGGGACCGGGACTACCTAATCCTCCGGGACGAACCGTTTTCTTCGGTTTATTGTTTTGATTATTATTCTCCATTAACTTTTCCCTATGTAATTCTTTGTGAATATATGTAACAATTCTAATGAAAATAAGTTTTAATTTACTGTCGAAACTTGCTCCGTTAAAGCATCTTCCCACAGATGGTCTAGATTATAGTATTGTCTTAGATCGGGTATGAAAATATGTACGATTATATTACCATAATCAATGCCTATCCACTCGGCACGTTGCCGCCCTTGAACTCTGACAGGAGTTTCTTTAGTGTTTCTTTTCACCACTTCCTCCACCGACTCTGCCACGGCTGAAACTTGAGTAGGCGTGTTTCCTTCACAAATGACAAAATAGTCACAAATTGCTCCCGAAATCCCCTTCAGTTGAATTGTTGTGATATTTTTTCCTTTCTTTTCTTGTATTCCTTCAATAATACTTTGTAATAACTTGCTTTTTTCTTTCATTCGCTATTTTAATGAGTTACGTGTGCAAAGATAGTTGCTTTTTCACAAACACTTTAATCTTTTGCATATTTAAATATGAGCAAAAAGAATGCCAAAGGTTAAAAGAGAATATCGTCGGCAGTAAGTTTCGTTTTGGTCTAACGATAATATACTCGGTAATGATGTAGTTCATAGAAGAAAAAGGGTTAAAATAGTATCAAATAAAAAACCCACTAAGCGAATGCTTAGTGGGTTTTTTATTAGTTGGATATATATGATTACAACGTCTGCAACTTCAAATTTCTCCAAAGCACTTTAATACCACCACCATCGTGAATTTGCAGGGCGATACGACCCTGAGCTTTTCCGATTTTTTCGTCGTCTAAGTTCACCATTTCTTCTCCGTTGAGATAGGTTGTTACGTTATCGTCTTTTACAACAATGCGCAAGGTATTCCAGTCACCTTCTTTCAGGATGTTTTCTTTTTCGTCGGGAATTTGCACAAGCCATCCACGTCCGTAAGATTCGTAAATACCTCCGGTATCGTTTCCTTTGGGAGCAACTTCAACCTGCCAGCCGTTTACAATAGCGCCCGGCTCAACAAACGAGCGAATGAAAACCCCCGAATTCCCATCGGCTTCTTGTTTAAATTCTACCGAAAGGTCAAAATTATCATAATATTCGCGGGTAGCAAGATAACCATATTGTTTATCAGGGCCGCTTTCACAAACCAGCAAGCCGTCCTGAACGTACCATTTTTCAGTTCCGTAGGCTTCCCAACCGGTTAAATCAACTCCGTTGAAAAGATTTACTTCTTTGGTTTTGCGCGGTAATTCTTTAATTTTCACATTGCGAAACCATGCTGCCGATCCATGATCTTGTAAACAGATAACACCTTTGCGTGCCAAGCCATATTCGGGAGCATTTTCCCATTTACCGCTGTTTTTGCGGGCAAACCAGTCTTCTGTCCAAGCTTCAAATTCAATTACTTTTTCGCCATTAAGCCAATGCTCAACATGTCCGTTATCAAAAATAATTTTCGATGTGTTCCATTCTCCGGCGGGTTTAATAATGAGTTTTGCCGTGTCGGGAACATACATAGCATAATCGGCTGCTGTTTTTTGCCACTCTTCCAACGGTTCAGGAAATCCGAGGTTATCGATCAACTGATATTCGGGACCGGTTACGTAAGGAACGGTAAATTTTGGATTTTCCACCACGTGGTATAACACACCGCTGTTTCCGCCGTCGGCGATTTTCCAATCCCAAACAAGTTCAAAGTTCTCGTACAACTTATCGGTAACAATATAACCATGTTCATCAGCGCCTTCACCTTTGGCCTGAATCATTCCGTCTTCGGCAAACCAAGGGGCGGTTAATGAGTCGCCATTATAATCGCGCCAACCATTCAAGGTTGTTCCGTCGAAAAGAAGTTGCCATCCTTCCACTTTTTCGGCTTCCGTCAACACATTGTGTTTATCCGAAGGCTCACAAGATGCAAATAACATAGTCATAAGCAGTGTAGTACTTAATAAAAAAACTTTTGATTTCATTTTTTCTGATTTTATATTAAAACGTTGGAAATACAAAAACTCATTTTATGAGATTAAATAAAATAAACGGATACTAATTAACGATACTGTCGATACCGTTTAACAAATTATTATACAATTTTTGATTATTGATAATGCGCAATCCTTCCTGAAAAATATCATTTTCATCGTTGATAATGACGAAGTAGGCCGATGCGTCGTATAAATCCCTTGCTATCAAAGCTTTTAACTGAATACTCATAAAATGGTTCGATTTTTCGAATTCATCATCTTTCCATTCAATTTTCTCTTCCTTTGCCAATTCTTTCATCCGATTTATCATTGATGCAGGAATGGTGTAGTTCGACTTGAATTTCTGGACATTGGGATACGATTTCAATAATTTCGCTCGATTATTATCTACTTCACCAATAGTGAGCTTGTTAATAACGCCTTTGGCAATAAGGCTACGATGTAAATTAGTTACCGAATTGGTGTCAATGGGCACGAAATAATCAGGCATAATGCCACCGCCGCCATAAACCGTACGCTTATTAATCAACGTTGTATATTTTAAAGAATCGGGAAAACGAATGCTATCGGCATGTAGCATTTCACCGTGCTTCATCCGATTAGAGAAATCACGGTTATACTCGTCTATATTTCCTTCTTCGTACGGTTTTTGAATACTTCTGCCGGTAGGCGTGTAATAACGTGCAACGGTTAATCGTATCATTGTGCCATCGGGAAGTGGAAGTTGGCGCTGAACTAAGCCTTTGCCAAAAGTGCGTCGTCCCACCACAACACCCCTGTCCCAATCCTGAACGGCTCCGGCAACAATTTCGCTTGCCGAGGCAGAACTTTCATCTACTAAAATAACAAGGTTGCCGTTTTCGAAATTGCCCAATGATGTGGTTCTCAATTCATATCGGGGTTGATTTTTTCCTTCGGTATAAACCACCAACTTACCTGCACCCAAAAATTCATCTGTAATATCGGATGCCGTTTGCAGAATGCCACCACCGTTTCCAGTCAGATCGAGGATAAGATTTTTCATCCCCTTGGCTTTTAGCTCTTTTTCTGCCGCAAGAAATTCTTCGGAGGAACTTATACCGAAACGACTTAAGCGAATATATCCGGTATTCCGGTCAATCATATATTTGGCATCGATACTGTAAATAGGAATTTTATCGCGAATAATCCTGAATTCTAACAATTCGGACACTCCACGGCGTAATATTTTCACATTCACTGCAGTACCTTTTGGTCCACGCAACTTGCTAACTACATTTTGATTATTCATTTTTACGCCGGCGATAAGCGAATCGTTCACGTAAATTATTTTATCGCCGGGCATAATACCCACTTTCTGTGAAGGACCACCGGAAATCACTTCCATTACGTAAAGCGTGTCGGTAAGCATATTAAACGAGATTCCTATGCCATCGAAATTGCCTTGAAGCGGTTCGTTCATGGCTTTTACTTCTTCTTTATTAAGATAAGACGAGTGTGGGTCGAGTTCGCGCAACATGGCACGAATAGCAGTTTCCGTTAGTTTCGAAGTTTCCACATCGTCCACGTAAAGGCTGTTTATCATTTGCAGGGTACGCTCCAGTTTTAAGCCGTCAGGGGTTAGACGCGGTTGGGCAAACGATAACGATGAAACTATCAGAAGTGTGAGGAGAAGGGTTATTTTGTTGTGCATTGTAATTTGATTGTAATTCAATTGTTTCGTTGGATATTTTAGCGAAACAACTATACATCATCGAGCTATTTTCTTCTTTCGTTTTGCATTAATTTGGTTTGGGCAGTAATATAATTGTTCAGTTTGATGCCAAGATTATTATGTTCTTTCAACAGAGTTTCAAAAACCTCTTCTGTTATCATACTTCGCCTGAAAACCTTTTGTAAACAACTTTTGCTTTCGTACAAGGAACCTCTTGCCATAATAGAAAAGTTTCGGGAATCCCGGTAAGAAAATCGTCCGAAACCTTCACTCAAGTTCAAACTTACAGAATCGATGGCTCTTATCCATTGTTTACCGATTGTGTCTCGCTGATATTGCCCAAGTTCTTCTACAATAAAGTAAACTTTGTCCGCTAAATCCATTGATAAACTATAAACTTCCAAATCTTCTAATTCCATAATTTATCTATTTTATCATATCAAAGTTTGTTTCCTGTTGAGCAATTCCACACACCACAACGAATATCGCGAACGAAGTGAGCAAATTACTATCGAATTACGTGAAGCAAAGCGAAACGAATTACTCTATAGTTTCATTCCTTTCGGTATAAACGCGCTCACATCGTGTCCGTAGCGCAGCAATTCGCGTACGTGCGTGGAACTGATGTGCGTAAGTTCCGGTTCTGTGAATAGTACAAACGTTTCAATTCCCGAAATGGTTCGGTTCATGTCGGCAATGGTTTTCTCGTATTCAAAATCGTTTACCGATCGTATTCCTCTTAAAATGAATTTTGCCCCTACTTTTTTCGCAAACTCGATGGTGAGTGAGTCGTAACTTCCTACTTTCACACGAGGTTCATCTTTATACAAATCACGAATTATCTTAATCCTTTTTTCTAACGAAAAGTATGTTTTTTTGGCTTCGTTCACACCGATGGAAATTACAATTTCATCCACCAACTCCAATCCACGCCTTACAAGCGATTCGTGACCGATGGTGAAAGGATCGAAAGTGCCGGGGAATAACGCGATACGTGTTATGTGGTGCGCGTTGCGAGGTGCGGGGCGTGAATTGTTGTTATTTTGATTTGCCATTTTAAAAAGAACTGAATATTTTTGTTAAAAATTATAATAGGTAAAGTCAACCACCCAAAGTACCACCTCGGAACTCGGAACCCGTAATACGTTTACGCTTCTTCTTCAACAACCAAATTTTCAATAATAAACATCTGCCTGTCCGGAGTATTTTTACCCATATAGAACTCGAGAAGTTCTTTTATGAGATCTTCTTTTCGCATGGAAACTTTATCGAGGCGCATATCCTCACCGATGAAGTTTTTAAATTCGTCGGGGGAGATTTCTCCAAGTCCTTTAAATCGGGTGATTTCAGGATTTGGTCCAAGTTCTTCGATAGCAGCTAATCGCTCTTCTTCGGTGTAGCAATACAAGGTTTTCTTCTTGTTACGCACACGGAATAGTGGTGTTTGAAGTATATAAACGTGGCCTTTTTTCACCAAATCCGGAAAGAATTGCAGGAAAAATGTGAGCAACAACAAACGGATGTGCATACCATCGGTATCGGCATCGGTAGCGATAATGACTTTGTTGTAGCGTAATCCGTCCATTCCGTCTTCGATATTGAGAGCAGCTTGAAGCAAGTTGAACTCTTCGTTTTCATAAACGATTTTTTTAGTCAACCCAAAAGAGTTCAACGGTTTACCACGCAGACTGAAAACTGCCTGTAAATTCGGATTACGACTTTTAGTAATGGAGCCGCTTGCCGAGTCACCTTCGGTGATAAATATACAGGTTTCTTCCAGATCATTGCCTTTGGAATCGTTATAGTGAATGCGGCAATCGCGTAATTTTTTGTTGTGCAAATTAGCTTTCTTCGCCCGTTCGCGTGCTAATTTCGTAACACCGGCAATGGCTTTTCGTTCTTTTTCGGAATCGAGGATTTTTTTCTGAAGAATATCAGCCGTTTCAAGATGTTTGTGTAGATAGTTATCGAGTTCTTTCTTTAGAAAATCACTTACATATTTGTTGATGGAAACTCCATCAGGTGACATATCTTTTGAACCGAGTTTGGTTTTTGTTTGCGACTCGAAAACCGGTTCTTCAATCTTTACACTTATAGCAGCCACCATTCCGCTGCGAATATCAGAATATTCGAAATTTTTGGTGAAATATTCTTTGATAACTCTTGCGGTTGCTTCGCGAAATGCAGAAAGATGCGTGCCGCCTTGTGTGGTGTGCTGACCGTTGACGAAAGAATAATATTCTTCGCCATACTGGTTGGAGTGCGTGATAGCTACCTCAATATCTTCGCCATGAAGATGGATGATTGGATAAAGGATTTCGGTTGTAAGGTTATCGTTGAGCAAATCTTCAAGACCGTTTTTCGAATTGAATTTCTTGCCGTTAAAGGTAATTGTCAACCCCGTATTCAGGAAAACGTAGTTTTTGAGCAAAGGCTCAATATGCTCTTCACGATAAGAGTAATCGCCGAAAATTTGTGTGTCGGGTGTAAATTCAATAACCGTTCCGTTGTTTTGCGAAGATGATTTTTGTGGAGCATCGTTTACCACATTTCCTCTCTCGTACTCAACTCCTTTCGATTCTCCTTCGCGAAAACTTTCAATCAAAAATCTCGACGACAGCGCATTTACAGCCTTAATACCAACACCGTTTAATCCTACGGATTTTTTAAACGCCTTGGAATCGTATTTGGCTCCGGTATTCATTTTAGAGGATACATCCAACACCTTTCCCAACGGAACACCGCGTCCGTAATCGCGCACAGTTACGTTGCCGAGTTCAATGTGAATATCTATGTTTTTCCCAAAACCCATCCGATATTCGTCAATGGAGTTGTCCATTACTTCTTTCAGCAGGACATAAATTCCATCGTCAGACGAAGAACCGTCTCCCAACTTTCCAATATACATACCCGGGCGGCGGCGAATATGCTCGCGCCACTCTAGGGTTACAATATTGTCTTCACTATAATTCAGTATTGCTTGCTCTCTCTCAAAATCAGTCACTTTTTGTCTTTCTCCTTATATTATTTAGCTTTTGACTATTAGCTGTTAGCAGTTGGCTTTGCGCGAAACCGATGTCGTAAGCAGCAAAAAACTAAATATTTTTATTTATATTTCACGATATCTTTTCAATCGTTCATTTTTTGCCAATTGCTAATTGCCAGAGGCTAACAGCCGTTTTACTTCAATTCTTTTATAAACGCCCGACGTGTTTTATGATGCACTGCATCCAAATCGTTCCACATAGATTGTACTTTATTGTTGACTTCCAACTCGGGATTGCTTTCAGCGTATTCAAAACCCAACTTTACCGCTTCGGGTATAAATTGACTAAATATAAGCGAATTAACTCCTTTTCCTTGATATTCGGGATCCACTCCGATAAGCAACAAGTCGAGTATTTTATTGTCGTTCCCTTTCAATGCCCGATACAAATGATACCATCCGGTAGGAAGAAATTTTCCGCTCGATCTCTGCAATGCACGAGCCAAACTTGGCAATCCGATTCCCACACCTACAAGTTTGTTGTCTTCTTCACGCAACACGAGCGATAAGAAATTCAAACGCAGCATAGGAATATACATATTCACGTAGTAATCAATCTGTTCTTTCGACAACGGAACAAAACCGTATAAATCTTTGTAGGAGCGATTTAGCAACTCAAATATTTCATGTGCGTAAGGCCAAACATCTTTTTTACTTTCAAATTTTACCACATTCAGCCGGAAACGCTTTTTCACTATTTCGGCAACACGCAAAAACCGATCCGGAATTTCTTTAGGAATTGTGATTAAAAACTCAAACCAATCCTGATCTTTTTCGTACCCCAATCTCTCGATTTGATCGACATAATAGGGATGATTATAAATGGTTTGCATGGTGCTCATCTGATCAAAACCATCAACAAGTAAGCCTTCGCTATCAAAATCGGTAAAACCCAGTGGACCATGCATTTTTTCCATCCCGCGAAAACGAGCCCAATCTTCAATTTCGCCAAATAGTGCATCAACCACTTCATTATCGTCAATAAAATCGACAAAACCAAATCGGGCGTTCTTTTCGTTCCAAACATTATTTGCTTTATGATTGATAATGACCGCTATTCTGCCCACAATTTTTTCTTCACGATAGGCTAAAAAATAAGCAGCTTCGCAATGTTCGAATGCAGGATTTTTATCTCGGCTCAATGTGGCTACTTCGTCGTACACGAGCGGCGGAACAAAAAATTCGTTCCCTTCATATAGGTCGATAACAAACTGAACAAACTGTTTCAACGTGTCTTTATCCCTTACTTGTCTGATTTCTACTGACATACTTCTATAATTTTCGCGTATATTTATTAATGACGTTTTTTATTTTCACAAAATACTATAAAGGGCAAAGATAATGATTTTTAGAGAATGTTTGAAACATCGTTTCAGAAAAAACAAAATATCGCTCTAACTCCTCTATATGTCGCTATTGAAAACGAATTGCAAAATTTCTAAAAATTAAAAAACTCTGAAAATAAGTTTGTCTTAAGAAGGCAAACATCTATACTTCACCTCTAAATTCACTAAAAAAGAACTCCGCTAACCACTCATTACCAAATCATTATCATTAAAATCACAAGACGAGAAAAATCTAAAAATTTTAAGAACTTATTTCTCAGAGTGAGCCTCAAAGTCTGTTTAAAACAGGTTTTCTGTTTGCATATCCAAAAAATTAGCTAATTTTGCATTCTTAAAATGCTCATTTAAACAATGATTAATCGAATTTTAATTCGTACAAGAATTGTACAGATAGTTTACTCTTGGTATCAGAATACGAATAAAGATTTACGTACAGCTGAGAAAGAACTTTTATTCGGATTACAAAAATCCTACGATCTTTATTATTACCTACTCCTGCTAATGGTTGAACTTACAAAAGTTTATGACGCACGCGTAGAGGCAAAACGCAATAAATATCTTCCCACGGATGAAGATTTAAATCCCAATACCCGATTAATCGACAATAAGTTTATTCAACAACTTTCGCAAAATCACCAGTTCAATAAATACCTGAATGAGCGCCCAATGTCGTGGAACGAACACGATACATTTGTAAAAAATTTGCTCGACGAAATTCTCGTATCCGATATTTATACGGAATATTCTAACGAAAAAAAAATAGAATACGACGACGATAGAGAATTTTGGCGAAAAGCTTTCAAACAGTTTATTTATAACAACGAGAAGTTGGATGAAATTTTAGAAGACGAAAGTATTTTTTGGAACGATGATATTGAAATTGTTCAAACCTTCGTGATGAAAACCATTAAGCAATATTCGGAAGAAGCAGGAGAAAATCAACGTTTACTGCCAATGTTTAAAGACGAGGAAGATCGTCAGTTTGCATTAAAATTGCTTCATGACACCATTTTAAACGCACAAAAATATCGTCAATTAATTGAAAATCATACCGAAAAATGGGATTTCGATCGTATCGCTTTTATGGATATGGTTATCATGCAAATTGCTCTGGCAGAAATACATACATTTGACACAATTCCAACCAGCGTGTCATTAAATGAGTATATCGAAATTGCAAAATCGTACAGTACCCCCAAGAGCGGCACATTTGTTAATGGAATTTTAGATGCAATTGTTGCCGATCTTAGAAAAAATAATATTATTTTTAAAAATTAATTTCAAACACTTTAAAACATTATTTTTATGGATATTTTATTACAAAGCGCTCCCGGCGGAGGAATGGGAACATCATTATTGATGATGGTGGCTATTATTGCCGTATTTTACTTCTTTATGATTCGTCCGCAACAGAAAAAACAAAAGGATGTGCAAAAAGCTCGCGAAGCCATGAAAGTTGGCGACAAAGTAGTTACAGCCGGCGGCATTCACGGACGCATAAAAGAAATTGGCGAAACTTGGGTTTTGGTAGAAGTTGCCGATGGAGTGAAGTTGAAATTCGAAAAAACATCAGTTTTCGCATCTGCCAACGACGTAGCTACAACCTAAGAAACAATTTCTTCAAATATGGATTTCGCATCAACCAAAGATAAATGGATTCCGAAAATAAGATCATTTTTTTCTAATTTAAATTGGAAAAATATTCTGCTTTTTTTCGGATTCTTCATATTGGCCTTTATTTTTTGGTTGATGTTGTTTTTCCAGCGCGATATTGAAGCCACCTACAAAATACCGCTGAGATACACAAACATTCCTGATGATGTGGTCTTCAATACCTCATTGCCCAATGATATTGAAATACGCCTTGCCGACAAAGGTTCGGAAATATTTCGATACACTTTTACTCTGAAAGATTCCATTGAAATTGATATTGCTAAATATAAGGAAGATCGAATTAATAATCTGCAAGGAACCGAGCTAACACAGTTAATACGAGCGCAATTGTCGCAAAGCACTAATCTCAAAGCGTATTATCCCATAAATATATCGTTGGCTACTTCAAAACTGCAAAAGAAAGAACTAAAGGTGGTTTTTGATGGTGTGATATCCACCAGTCGCAATAATTTAGTAACCGATAGCGCTACTTTCTTACCCAAAACTGTAACAGCCTACGGCTCCCAAAGCCAGTTGGCGGAAATCTCTACTGCTGTAACCGAATACACTTTGTTCAACAACCTGAAAGCGACATCGCAACTAAAGGTAAAAATTATGCCTGTGAGCGGTATTAAGTTCATACCCGATGAGGTAGAAATATACATTTCTGTTTTGGAATACACGGAAAGAAAATTCGAAGTTCCCATTACGGTAAGAAATGTTCCGGACAATATTGATGTGAAATTTTTCCCATCGCAAACAGAAGTTTCATTTTCTGTAACACTGGAAGAATACAAAAAAATTATTCCCGAAGACTTCAAAGTTGAACTGGATTACAGAAAATTCTTTAAGAACGAGAATGGCCGTGTCGATCTGGAGTTATCCGAAAATCCTTCAGCTATACGCAACACTAAGTTGTCGCCCTCTTCGGTTGAGTTTCTTCTAGAAAGCAGATAATAATGATAAAATTAGGCGTTACAGGAGGAATCGGAAGTGGGAAATCTGTCGTTTGCGAAATACTTCGTCTTCACAACATTCCCGTTTATGATGCCGATCTTGAGGCCAAAAATCTAAACGACACCTCTCCCATAATCCGCAAAAAGCTTATCTCAGCCTTCGGCTCGGAGTTATACCGAAACAACAAGCTCGATCGGCAAAAGTTGGCACACTTTATTTTTAATAACGAAGAAAATCTTCGCGCGGCAAACTCCATCATTCATACCGAACTTGCAAAGCATTTCGAAAAATGGACAAATCAGCGGAAACATTATTCTATTATCGCTATAGATGCGGCTGTGCTGTTCGAAGCCGGATTTCAATCCATGCTGGATAAAACCATTGTTGTTTTAGCTCCGTTAGAAATGCGTATCGAACGAGCCATAAAAAGAGATAATTTAACAAAAGAACAGATAACGGCGCGTGCCAACAAACAGATGAGCGACGAAGAAAAAATAAAATTAGCCGATTTTGTTATTCATAACGATGGAAATCACTCCCTCTTGGAGCAGATTTCACAAATTCTACAAGCTATTTCAAACCCGTAGCAGCAAAAGATTAAAAGCACTTCAAGTTTTTGAAAAGCATATCGATCAGGCACTTAATCAACCTTTTTGCAATATTAACAAATAATTTAATTACTTTTGTAGAATTCACATTAATTTAAAACTTAGAAAATGATAGAGAAAATTGGAACCAACGCCGGTAAAGTTTGGACATTGTTGGACAAATCCGGAACCCAAAACATAAAGGATTTGAAAAAATCTTCAAAATTAACCGACAAAGACCTGTATGCAGCTCTTGGCTGGTTGGCCAGAGAAGGAAAAATCTCTCTTGTTCAGAAAGAAAAAGAGTTGTTTGTTTCGTTGATATAATCAGCACTTAAATAGAGATTCAAGACAAAAGCTGTAACAAAAGACAGCTTTTTTTGCGCCTATTTTTATTATGATCTGTTTTTATCCGTTATCTTTACAAAAAAATAAATCAAATGAAAAAGTTAGCCATTATTCTTTTATTAACGTTTTTTGTTTTTTCCGAAAAGTCAATTTCTTGCACTACTGCTGTAATCTCGGGAAAAGCCACGCCCGACGGGCGAAGTATGATCTGGAAATTGCGCGATACCGATGATTTGGAAAATAGTATGCGCTATTTCAATGATGGAAAGTACAGCTATATCGGGTTAGTAAATTCCAAAGATATCGAAGGTAAAAATGTGTGGGGAGGTTCCAATAGCGCGGGATTTGCTATTATGAACAGTGCATCGTTCAACGTTAACCAAAACGACACGGCTTCGCTCAAAGATCAAGAAGGTGTTTTCATGAAACTTGCTCTGCAAATCTGCGCATCGCTTGCCGATTTTGAAAAATTGCTCAACACACATCCGCGCCCAATGGGATTGGCAGCACATTTTGGCGTAATTGACACCAACGGCGGAGCCGCTTTTTATGAAGTAAACAACCACACGTGGACAAAATTCGATGCGAATACTAACCCAAACGGTTACGTGCTTCGCACCAATTATTCCGAAACGGGAACTCCCGACGTGGGCTATGGTTTTATCCGCCGTCAGACAGCCGAAAAAATATTCGCGGAAGCAAGCGAAAAAGGTAAACTCAACTATCAAACCATCATTCAGGATTTTTCACGATGCTTCTATCATCCGGTATTTGATATTGATTATCGTAAAAAATATGAAGCAGGAAATTATGAAACCGATTTTATTTCATCCGACGATATGATTACTCGCCACGGTTCTGCTTCAAATATTCTTATCCAAGGTGTAAAAAAGGGCGAATCGCCCGATATGAATACCATTTGGGTACAAGTTGGTTTTCCCGAGACCTGCATAACAATTCCGCTTTGGGTTCGTGGTGGCGAGAATCTTCCGCTGTTGGTACAATACGATGATATGATAAAAAATAGCCCACTCAACGCATACGCGCTGGAATGGAAAAAGAGTGTCTACCCCATCGGCCGTTCCGACGGTTACCACTACCTAAAAATGACGAAACTTATCAACAAAAACAACACCGGATACGTGCAGCGCATAGAACAAATGGAAAAAAACGTTTTCTTTCTCACGGAAGAGAAACTGGAAATGTGGCGAAAGAAGCTACCCGACCCGTTTTCGATCAGCGTATTTTACGATACGCTGGACAGGAAAGTAGGCGATTTCTATGCGGAAGAAGATATTTCACGCTGATAAACGCGGATTGATAGCGCAGATTTTCGCAGAAAGAGCACCATCCTAAAATGAGATTTGAGAGAAATAAAAAAATATTTAAAGCGTAATCATAATATTTTTCGGATATAACCGAAAAATATTATGGTTTTTTTGGGTTATATTAGAGAATTACAATTTAATATATCAAAATGCCTATTTCAAAATCAACAAAGAGAATAATTATTATTGCCATATCAATAGCTCTTTATAGTTTTATATCTAGCTTTTTCTATCATATAGACAGATATACAAGGTTATCTTTTTTTGCTTTTATTTTAATGGCTATATGTTTTATTATTTTGATTTATTTTGTCATAAAAGGAGTTTTTCAAATATATAAAGAGCGAAGAAACTTATCGTTCCAAGTAGTTTTCCCCTCTCTCTTTGCGTTAGCTGGATTAGCATATATTTTATTGTGGCCTTGGAATTTCAACTCTGAAAATCTACTTAGTGATATAGAGTTTCAAGCCTGCTATGAAGGAACTCAAAATCAATCTTATATTAAATTCAGAGAAGATCATTCATTCGAAATAAATTCAACGGGAATATTATATAATGAATGGTTCTCAGGTCAATGGAGAAAAAATGCAGATACAATATTTATGGATTTTGATACAAAAAGACCACGATTAATTAGTAATGATACAATTATTATAAAAAATGAACATCTTTTGCCCATAAGTGATATTGATAATGATAGCCTTATCTATGCTAAATATTATTATCTGGGCTATTGTAAAGGGTTGAACTAACTCTCAACCCGAACCTCGTAACTCGTAACACGCAATAAAAATGACCACTCAACAACTATATTCTCAACTTACAGCTTTATTCCCCAAAGAACAAGTTTTCACCGATGAACTCTATCGCCTGACCAAAGGCACCGATGCCGGATTGTACCGGCTTGTGCCGAAGGCGGTTGTAAAAGTAAATTCAGAAGACGAAGTTATCCGCTTGCTACAATTCTGTCATCGGGAAAACGTGCCGATAACTTTCAAAGCGGCAGGCACAAGTTTAAGCGGACAAACCATTTCGGATTCCATTCTGATGGAAATCGGGCAGGGATTTGAGTTTTCGGCGATAACGGACAATGGAAAAACAGCCACTTTCGGCGTGGGACTTACCGGAACAGCGGCAAACCGGATGTTGCAACGTTATCGTCGGAAACTCGGGCCGAAACCGGCATCGATAAATTCGGCAAAAATCGGTGGAATCGTTTCCAACAACGCAAGCGGATCGAGTTACGGTATCAAATACAACAGTTACAACACGGTAAAATCGATGCGGATCATTTTTGCCGACGGCACCTTGTTAGACACTTCGGACAAAGCAAGTTGCGAAAACTTTCAGAAATCACATCCTGCACTTATTGCTCAAATCGGGAAACTTCATCGCGAAGCGACCGAAAACGAAGCGGTGAAATCGCGTATTTCGAAAAAATTTCAACTGAAAAATACGTGTGGATATGGTGTAAACTCGCTTGTCGATTTTAGCGACCCGATACAAATTATTCAACACCTGATGATTGGCGCCGAAGGAACGCTCGGTTTTATTTCGCAGGTAACGTTTGAAACCGTGCACGATGCGCCGCTCAAAGCCACGGCAATGGTCTATTTCCAAAACCTACGCGACGTGTGCGAAGCCATTCTTCCGCTTCGTGAATGTTCAGTTAGCGCTGCGGAACTAATGGATAGAAACGCGCTTCGCGCCGTGGAAGAGCAAGACGGAATGCCGATGGAGCTAAAATCGCTTCCCGAAACAGCCGCCGCTCTCCTTATCGACACATCTGCCGACGATGAAGAAACATTGCAACGTCAGATAATTGAAATAGAAGCCAAATTAGCACATACTCAGACGCTCTTTCCCATCAAATTCACGACAGACAAACAACTTTATAACACGTATTGGAACGTGCGAAACGGCTTGTTCACATCTGCAGCGGCGGCACGTCCCAAGAACACGCTGAGCATTATCGAAGATGTGGCTTTTCGCGCCGAAGTGCTTCCCGATGCGCTCACCGATTTGCGCCAACTGCTCGTGGATTCGGGTTACGCCGATGCCGTGATGTGGGGACATTTGCTCGACGGGAACGTACATTTTACGGTTTCCGCCGACATCAACAGTCAGGAAGGAATTTCTCGTTACGCCACGTTTATGCACACGCTCGCCGATTTGATAACACAAAAACACGATGGCAGCCTGAAAGCCGAACACGGAACGGGCCGAAATATGGCTCCCTTTGTGGAAAAGGAATGGGGAACGGAAATTTACGGGTTGATGGAGCGGATAAAATCGGCTTTCGACCCGACAAATATGCTGAATCCCGGCGTGATTATCAACGATGATAAAGATGTTTTTATCAAGAATCTGAAAAATATTCCGTCTGCCAATCCACTGATTGACAAATGCATCGAGTGTGGATTTTGCGAGGTAAATTGTCCGTCGAAAAATCTTACGCTCACGCCGAGACAGCGCATTGTGGCGTTTCGCCGATTAACGGAACTTCCCGATAAAAAATCGCGTGAGAAATGGGCGAAAGAGATGTCGTACGAGTTTAATGAAACGTGCGCTACAGATAGTTTGTGCGCCATTGCCTGCCCCGTGGGAATTGATACCGGAAAGTTGGTAAAAGAACTTCGCTGGACCGAAAACGAGAAATTCGCCAACAGCATCGCAAGCAGCATTGCCAATAATATGTCGTCCGTAACGTCGATTTTGCGCGGAGTGTTGAAAATCCCCCATTCCATCGGGAAAACCGTAGGTTACAACCAAATGGAAAGCGTAACAAAAGGGTTGTACAAAATGGGCGATGGCGTTTTTCCGTTGTGGACGCGCTACACGCCCTCGGGAAGCCGGAAAATCGCGCGCAATATTTTCCCTGGCGATAGTGCCGATGCACCGATGGTGGTTTATTTTCCATCGTGCATCACGCGTTCGATGGGCGGGCCGTCGTTCGGCTACAACGAAACGGAAGATGTTCCGCACAAGATGTTGTCGTTGCTTCGGAAAGCCAATTACACGGTGATCATTCCCGAAGAAAAAGACAAATTGTGCTGCGGAATGGCGTTCAGCAGCAAAGGTTTTCGCAAACAGGCACAACAAAAAGAAAACGAGTTGAACGAAGCGTTATTGAAAGCAAGTCGAAACGGCGACTTGCCGATCGTGTGCGATATGAGTCCGTGCCTGCTGCATATGCGCGAGACACTCAATTCACGCCTGAAATTATACGACCAAGTGGAATTTATTCACGATTTTCTGTTAGACCGGCTGACATTTGAAAAACAACCCATTTCCGTCGCCATTCATACCACGTGCAGCAGCACGAAAATGCATTTGGAGGAAAAACTGTTTAACGTGGCATCGCTTTGCGCCGAAAAAGTCATCGTTCCCGAAGAAGTTCGTTGTTGCGGGTGGGCAGGCGACCGCGGATTTTTCTATCCCGAACTCAACAATTCGGCGCTCGCGCCGCTCAAACACGGCATCGGAGATGTAACCGAAGGTTATTCCAACAGCCGCACGTGCGAAATCGGGTTATCGATAAATAGTGGTGTGGCGTATAAATCGTTGGTGTATTTGGTGAATAAATGTGCGAGGGGGAAATAGGGAGACTTGGATCAGAGTGAGTGGGAGACGATCCGCCGGGCGGACATTCGTTTATTTGACCTGATGCGTAGAATGGGATAGTTTAATGGATATTTTGGTGCGCTGCACCTTCAATTCTCCAATCATTAATCGAACTACAAATATTTTGCTGCTACGCAGCTAAACTTGCTGCAAAAATCGATATTGCGTGAAAAGTAAGTTGTGATATGTTCAATACTCCTCGAAACTCAGCCGCAGCGCGGCAAAAATCTTTGTAGCCTGTAACAACATTTCTCAAACTAAGGTGCAGCGCACCGAAATATAAAATGCTCAATCCTAAATATTTCCCTATCTTTGTTTTTCTCATCAACAAACATAAAGCCGTATGGCAAACACCTACACGCAATGTTACGTACATCTTGTTTTCGCACCTAAAAATCGCGAAGCGCTCATCAAAAAAGAGTGGAAAGATGAACTCGAAAAATACATTACAGGCATTGTACAAAACAATTTGCACAAACTCCTTGCAATTTATGCAATGGAAAACCACGTGCATATTCTTATCGGATACAATGTAAATCAATTAATCCCAAAATTGGTGGAAGAAATAAAAACATCTTCCAATGCTTGGGTAAATCAGAATAAATTCTCGAAATTCAAATTTGAGTGGCAATTGGGCTATGGAGCATTCACGCATTCGAAATCGCAAATCGATTCGGTCGTGAAATACATTTTGAATCAGGAAAATCATCATAAAAGGAGGTCGTTCAGAGAAGAATATTTGGAGATTTTGGCGAAGAACGATATTGATTACAACGAGGCGTATTTATTTGATTTTTTTGATTGAGAGGTATTTCGGTGCGCTGCACCTTCAATTCTCCAATCGTTAATCGAGCTACAAATATTAGCGCTACTACGTAGCTTATTCTGCAATAACCAATGCACAAACATTGCAGAAAATCAAAAGCCGCAGCGCGGCGCAAATCTTTGTAGCCAATAGCAACATTTCTCAAACTAAGGTGCAGCGCACCGCAACATTCAATCCGAAATCGTAAATTCTTCTTATCTTTGCACTCTCAATCAGCAAATTCACAACAATGAATATCGAAAATATCCTTCAAATCGCCATTATCGGCGCAATAAAAGAGTTATACGGCACCGATGTAGATGTGTCGCAAATTACGCTTCAGAAAACGAAAAAAGAATTCAAGGGACATTACACGCTCGTAACGTTTCCTTTGTTGAAACTATCGAAAAAGAATCCCGAACAAACGGCTCAAGAAATCGGCGCGTATTTGGCGGAAAAATCGTCCGTTATCGCGGAATTCAACGTGATAAAAGGATTCCTCAACCTCAGTATCGCCTCAGAAGTGTGGGTAAACCTGCTCGAAAACATCAACACGCAACCCAATTTCGGCTTCACACCCGTAACGGACGATGCGCCGCTTTTTATGGTGGAATATTCGTCGCCCAACACCAACAAACCGCTTCACCTGGGGCATATCCGAAACAATTTGTTGGGACATTCGCTGTGCGAAGTACTTGCAGCAAACGGCAAACGCGTTGTGAAAACCAATATCGTGAACGACCGCGGCATCCACATCTGCAAATCGATGCTCGCGTGGCAAAAGTGGGGAAATGAAGAAACACCGCAAACATCGGGCAAAAAAGGCGACCACCTCATCGGCGAATATTACGTGCTTTTCGATAAAAAATACAAGGCTGAACTTGCCGATTTGCAAGCGAAAGGCTTATCGAAAGAGCAAGCCGAAGAGCAGTCTGCGCTAATGCAGGAGGCGCGCGAAATGCTCCGTCAGTGGGAGGCCAACGACGCCGAAACCGTGAACCTCTGGAAAATGATGAACGGGTGGGTATATGCCGGATTTGATGAAACCTATAAAAAGATGGGGGTTTCGTTCGACAAAATCTATTACGAATCGCAAACCTATCTTGCCGGAAAAGACGAAGTGTTGCGCGGGTTGCAAGAGGGCATTTTCACCCGTCGCGAAGATGGTTCGGTTTGGGCAGATTTAACACAAGAAGGGTTAGACGAAAAGATTCTGCTCCGCTCCGATGGCACGTCGGTGTATATGACGCAGGATATCGGTACCGCCAAACTTCGGTTCGATGACTATCCGATAGACACAATGATATACGTAGTGGGCAACGAACAGAACTACCATTTTCAGGTGCTTTCCATTCTTCTCGACAAGCTCGGTTTTGAGTTCGGCAAAGGATTGGTGCATTTCTCCTACGGAATGGTAGAACTGCCCGAAGGCAAAATGAAGTCGCGCGAAGGGACTGTGGTGGACGCTGACGATTTGATGAAAGAAATGATTGAAACAGCCCGTGAAACATCGGGAGAGCTTGGGAAGTTAGACAATGTTGCTGCCGAAGAAGCCGACCGGATTGCTACGATGATTGGACTTGGCGCGTTGAAATATTTTATCCTAAAAGTTGATCCTAAAAAAAACATGACTTTCAATCCGCAGGAATCCATTGACTTTAACGGAAACACCGGACCATTTATTCAATATACCCACGCTCGTATTAAATCGGTTCTGCGCAAAGCGGAAGAACAAAATATCTCTATCTCAGAAAAGTTAGATTTATCCGTAACCCTTTCTGAAAAAGAAGAAGGACTGGTGCAAATGCTTGCTGAATTTCCGGCTGTTGTAAAACAAGCAGGCAACGAGTATAATGTTTCTCTTATCGGAAATTACGTGTACGATTTAGCAAAAGAGTTCAACCAGTTTTACCACGAACTCCCCATGCTGAAAGAAGAAAACTCCGCACTTCGCGATTTCCGATTGGTTTTAGCTAAGAATGTGGCATCTATTATCAAAAAAGGAATGGGACTATTTGGAATTGAGGTACCGGAGAGAATGTAGTGTGAATTGTAAGCAAAAAACATACTTTAACTTATTGCTTCAATATTTTTCGTAGTCTATATAAAATAGAATGTAAAAAATTACTGATTATCAGAATACTAGCATCATTCCAGTTTATAAAAAACTGTTGCATAAAACGCAAAATCTTTTTAACTCAAATAGCTTGCAATCAATCAGTTTAATATTGATCTGCACAATATCTTTTTGATTCGCAATCCGACTATACTTATTGGAAGAGTAATTAATATTTTTGTTAATTTATTTTTAAATTTAGATTTATTTAAATTTTGTTATTAATTTTGCATTATCATTAAGTGTAAAGCTGACATTTGTCCGATCAATCGAAAAAATACTATCTCTAATAAATATATATTATTTGTTGCACTATACTTACGCTAATTCATTAAATAATACTGTCAAAAAATATTTCTATGTATCCTAATGTAACTTTTTCAAGTGCAAGTTGATCTTTGGAAACTCAGGTAATTACTTTATAGGGCTTTTTATAGAAGATTCCATCTAATTTATACCTTAGTTATACAAATTATCTATTTGCAATAAGCAATTATTTAATCTAATAACTAAACTATTGTTAAAACTAATTATAGAGAATACTAATTTTAAAAACTAAGAAGAATGAAAAGAAAAGACAAACGTAACTCCCTAAGGGAGGGAGTATTTAGCTTAATCTTTCTGCTAAGTACGCTATTGCTTTCTGCTCAAAACGTGACCGTACGCGGTACCGTTACAGATGAAACGGGAGAAACCGTTATTGGAGCAACCGTTATTGTGGAAGGTAATGCTGCCCAAGGCACCACTACCGATTACGACGGAAACTACGTATTGAACAATGTGCCCGCGAACGGCAACCTTGTGTTCAGCTACGTAGGTATGGAGTCACAAATTGTTCCGGTAAATGGACGTGCGACAATTAATGTAACCATGGCATCGGATACGGAACTGTTGCAAGAAGTAGTGGTAACAGCTTTAGGTATCCAACGTCAATCGAAAACACTTACGTATGCTGCTGAAACTGTTGGTGGCGATAAGGTGGCAGATGTGAAAAGCGTAAACGTTATCAACTCACTGCAAGGGAAAAGCGCCGGATTAGTGATCACGCCAAACTCTACCGGTGCCGGTGGAGCATCCAAAATTTTGTTGCGTGGTAACAAATCAATCAACGGGAACAATCAACCACTTATCGTGGTGGATGGTGTTCCATTGATGAATACGACCAATGGACAGGTAAGCAGTAACTGGGGTGGCGAACGCGACGGTGGAGATGCCATGAGCACCATCAACCCCGACGATATTGCTTCTATCTCCATTTTGAAAGGGGCCTCTGCCGCAGCACTTTACGGTGCAGTTGCAGCAAATGGTGCCATTATGATTACTACTAAATCGGCACAATCGGGCAAAGCCAGAATACAGTTTTCGAGCAATACAACAATTGAAACTCCAATGGTTCTCCCTAAATTTCAAACAACTTACGGAGCTTCTGCCGATAACCTAACTAGCTGGGGTAGTAAATTAAGCACGCCTTCGAAAAACTATGTGAAAGATTATTTCCAAATGGGATATACGCTTAATAACTCTATTTCTATAAGCGGTGGAAGCGATGTTATGCAAGGTTATTTGTCATACGGAAATATTACCTCTACCGGTATCACACCAAAAAACGACTTCAAAAGTCATACATTTAATTCTAAAGTAGCTTTTAATCTTTTCAACAAAGCTCTCGAAGTGGATTTTAGTGCACGCTACGTGACGCAAGACGTAAAAAACGGAGCCGCCAGCGGCTTTTTGTTTAACCCACTTACCGGCGCTTATTTGTTTGCACGTGGAGCCGATTGGGACGGATACAAAAATGAGTTTGAGAAATGGGACATTACCCGCAACATCAATACTCAAAACTTGATAAACATTCAAGAGCAATATCAAAATCCCTACTGGATGGTTAACCGAATGGTACCTCACAGCAAACGTGACCGTTTTGAGTTTGGAGGAGGCGCAAAATGGAATATTTTAGAAAACCTAAACATCGCAGCTCGTTTGAAATACGAACGAAGCGAAGAGCGTTTCGTAAATAATTTATACGCCAGCAGTTTCCGTTATCCAATGGGCAGGATGAAAGACGAACGCTATTGGGGCCATCAATATTATGGAGACTTATTGTTAAACTACAACACCAACCTGACGGATGATATTACATTGGCAACCACAGTAGGTACAAGTTTTACTGATTACCGTGCCGAAAATGTAGGACTCTGGGCAGAAGGTGAACAAGCTAAAATTGCAGACGGAAAAGTAACTGGAAATATTTGGTTCCCCAACGTATTTATCCCCACCAACTTTTATAGTAATATGGCATCGCAAGGATATTCGCACAAACGATTGAACTCGGTGTTTGGTACGGCACAAATCGGATTGTTTGAAAAAGCATACATCGATGTTACCGCGCGTAATGACTGGTCGTCGGCACTTGCATATACTCCAAACATTTCATTCTTCTATCCATCTATTGGTGGAAATATTTTGTTGAACGAGTTGATGAATATGGGCGACAACGTAAATCTGTTGAAACTTCGCGCATCGTATTCAATTGTGGGTAACGATATCCCCGTATATCTTACCAACTTGCGTTACACCTTAAAAGGCGGTGGTGTTATTGAAGCACCGAGCAGTGCACCATTTAAGGATTTAAAACCCGAGAAAACACATTCGAAAGAAATCGGTATCGACGGAACCTTCTTCCGCAACCGTATGAATGTGAACCTTACATTATATCGCACTAATACTATCAACCAGTTCTTCTCAATTGCCAGTCCGTATCCAACAGGATTGAGAAATCGGTATATCAATGCCGGAGATGTTCAAAACCAAGGTGTAGAAGCAACTGTAAGTTATATTACTGAGTTTACTCCCGATTTCAATTGGGCTACCAATCTGAACTTTTCGTACAACGATAACAAAATTATCAAACTAACGGATGAACTCAAAGATGGAGCTTCGCTTGCCGGTTACGGTGGTGCGCAAATGAAATTGGTTGAAGGCGGCTCTTATGGCGATTTGTACGTTAAATATCTTGAAAAAGACGATAAGGGGGCCCTCAAACTAAACAAAGACGGACTGCCTATTGTGAGTGGACAAGATGATTTTATGATCGGTAACCTCAATGCCAAAATACATTTGGGTTGGAGCAATACATTTAATTATAAGGATGTCACTCTCTCGTTTCTGATTGATGGAAAAATCGGAGGCAAAGCACTCTCTATGACAGAAGCCACGCTTGACGGCTGGGGTGTATCAGAACGCTCAGGAAAAGCACGCGACGAGGGTGGCGTTGTGGTAAACGGCACAAAAGTAGATGCACAGGCCTATTACGAAACCGTAGGTGCTAAAAACTTCAACACCAACTATCCTGCAGCAGAATATGTGTACAATGCCACCAATTTCCGGATGCGTGAAATAAGTCTCGGATACACATTCCGCAAACTCATCAACAATTCGAGCGACCTTTCGCTTTCGCTCATCGGGCGCAACTTGTTCTTCATCTACAAAGATGCTCCGATGGACCCCGATGTATCGGCATCTATCAATAACGGATGGCAAGGCGTAGATATTTTCGCACTACCTACAACACGCAGTTTTGGATTGAACGTGAAGATTAATTTCTAACTCTATAAAAGATATATATAATGAAGAAAAATAAATATTCTCTGAAGAAAATAGCAAAAACAATGGTTATAGCTGTTTTTGCATTGGCTTTTGTCGCTTGTACTGGCAACTTCGAGGACTTGAATACCAATCCTTACGAAGTGAATACGGCAGACCTAAGCATCGAGGCACAACTTATCAAGCCTCTTACGTATGTATATGCTCCGCATCAAAACATGTTTCAATTCTACACCAACCTAAGTGTGGACTTGTTTGGTGGGTATTTTATGACACCTCACAATTTTGGTGGTGGTGGTAATGCTGATTATAAACTCAATCAAGGTTTCTGTGGTGGTGTGTACGAGAATTTCTATTTGAACATTTTTAATACCACTTCGTCAATGATCCCTATCTGTACCGAGAAAAAATTGACGGATTATGCAGCTGTCCTTCGCATTGTACAAGCTTATGCCGCAATTGTAGCTACTGACTCTTATGGTCCAATGCCGTTCAAAAGCGTTTTGGAAAAATCAGAGACACTCTACTATGATACTCAAAAAGATATTTACGCCTACCTTTTTCAGGATTTAGAAAAAGCAATCAATGAAATCAAACAATTTACAGCTTCCAATCCTTCCGACGAACGAAAAGCAGGGTTGGCCAAATTTGATTATTGGTGCGACGGCGACCATGCAAAATGGATCAAAGTTGCCAATACACTGAAACTTCGTATGGCTATCCGCCTATCAAAGGTAGAACCGGCTTTGGCACAAACAAAAGCCGAAGAAGCTGTTGCTGCAGGTGTATTGACCAACGCCGATACCGATATTCTGATCAACAAAAACCTCTCGAATGAATTGTGGCGTATGTTTGCTTGGGGAGATTGTGGTATGAATGCCAGCTTGGTAACAATGCTAACGGGTTACGAAGACCCACGCCTGCCTCTCTTCCTCACCAAAAACACAGGAGATGTAACAGAAGATACGGGCAAGAAAGATACTGACGATAAACCTATATTGAAGGTTTTAGTGCCCAAAGGTACACTCTACGTAGGGGTAAGAGCAGGCTGCACGTTACCCAGCAAACCCAATGCTTGGGTAAACTATTCTGGAATGAATGTGCAGGAGCACACGCCCCTTCCGGTGATGAAAGTGGCTGAAACTTATTTCTTGCGCGCCGAAGGTGCATTACGCGGATGGAATATGGATGGCACTGAAAAAGACCTTTACGAAGAAGGAATCCGCACAGCCATCAATAACGACTATAAGTATTACAACCCCTTTGCTGCTGATGCAGTGAAACCTACCGATGAGATAATAACTGCTTACATCAATAACACTACCGCAAAACAAAGCGACTTTGTTGACCCGGCAGATGCTACCAACAACCACAAAGCAATGAATACGCTTTCGGTAAAATGGGATGCAGGCGCTTCGAAAGAAGAAAAACTGCAACGCATTATCACGCAAAAATGGTTGGCGAACTTCCCCATTTCCAATGAATCGTGGGCAGAGTTTCGTCGTACGGGATATCCCAAGCTTTTCCCTGTTAAAAATAATTCGAGTAACGGAACTATCGATACAGATGTTCAAATTCGTCGTCTGATTTATAGCAATGTTGAGTATAATACCAACAAAGCAGAACTAGACAAAGCCATTACCCTTCTCGGTGGCCCCGATAACGGCGGCACCAAACTTTGGTGGGACACCAACGCCGGAGCATCAAACTTCTGATATAATTCGAAACTTTATCATCCCATACTCTATTTTGTATGGGATGACAAGGTTTCATCTATAAAAAACACATAATACAACTAATTATAGCCATCACAGCTACAACTTTCTGAAGAAAATAGAATAAAAATCAATCTCAATTATGAAAAACAGAATTGTATTTTTATCTGTTCTTTTTTTTACCCATACACTGTGTGCGCAAATTACTTTAACCGACAATAACCGCTCTACAGCGTCTATTGTTATTAATGATAATAGCGTAAATTACACTGCAGCAACACTGCTCCAAACTTTTATATATAGAATTTCCGGAGCTGAAATTCCTATCAAAAAGGATGGTAAAGTAAAGAAGGGGGATATTTTTATCACTAATGAAAATCTATCGGAACTGAAAAAGGACGGTTTTCTGCTTTCCACAAAAGATGGAGTATTGCGGATTGTTAGTTTACCCAATGAGGGAAAAGGAAGTATTTATGGTGTAGTTACTTTGCTGGAAAAATATTTAGGGATATCCTATTTCGGAGAAAATGAATATTCCTTAACCAAACAGAGCAATATAGTAATTCCGCTTATCCACTTTGTAGATAATCCGGCTTTCCGATACAGGCAGACACAATGTTATGCAACAAAAACGGACTCGATATACAAGCTGTGGAATAGATTGGAAGAGCCTGGTGAAATATTCGCCGCAAATTATTGGGTACACACATTCGACAAGTTATTGCCATCGGATAAATATGGTAAAAATCATCCTGAATACTATTCGTATTTTAATGGGAAACGACACCCGGGAAAGGCATCACAATGGTGTCTGACTAATTCGGAAGTTTTTGAAATTGTCGCCAATCGCATCGATTCTATTTTCAAGGCAAATCCTCAAAAGCATATTATTTCAGTAAGTCAAAACGATGGAAATTACACCAATTGTACTTGCGAAAACTGTAAAGCTATTGATGACAGGGAAGGGGCATTTTCAGGTAGTTTAATCACTTTTCTGAATAAACTGGCTGCACGTTTTCCCGATAAAGAGTTTTCAACATTGGCATATTTGTACACAATGAAACCGCCTAAACATATCAAACCATTGCCAAACGTTAACATAATGTTGTGCGATATTGATTGCGATAGAGAAGTTTCATTAACGGAAAATGCTTCGGGACAAGAATTTATGCAAGCATTAAAAGGCTGGTCGGCTATCTCAAACAACATATTCCTTTGGGATTACGGTATTAATTTCGACAATTTTGTATCGCCTTTTCCAAATTTTCATATCCTGCAAGACAATATAAAACTTTTTAAGAAATATGGCGCCTCGATGCATTTTTCTCAAATTGGAGGAAGTCGTGGTGGCGATTTTGCAGAATTAAGAGCCTTCTTAGTTTCTAAACTGATGTGGAACCCCAATGCAGATGTAGATTCGTTGACACAGCATTTTCTGAACGGATATTACGGTAAAGCAGCACCATTTTTATATCAATATATCAAAATAATGGAAGGTGCTTTGTTGGGAAGCGGACAGCGTTTATGGATTTACGATTCTCCCGTTTCACACAAGAAAGGGATGCTTAAACCAGAATTAATACGCAGGTACAATAATTTATTTGACCAAGCAGAAAAAGCAGTTGCAGAAGATAGCACGTTGTTAAAACGCGTACAACGTTCACGCTTGCCGTTGCAGTATTCAGAGTTAGAAATAGCTCGAACAGAAAACCGGAAAGCTGTGAACGATATTTTACAAAAACTCAATCTCTTTGAGCAAAAAGTGAAAGAATTTAATATCCCTACTCTTAATGAGCGTAATAATTCTCCCGTTGAGTATTGTGAACTATATCGAAAACGGTATTTGCCACAAAACAAGAAAAATCTGGCAACAGGAGCAACTATTACATATCTAACAGAGCCAACAGGAAAATATGCCGCAATGAATCCTTCCGTTTTGGTTGATGGACTTTTTGGCGGATCCACATTTGTGGAAAGTTGGGTTGGCTGGGAAGGAAAAGATGCCGCTTTTGTGATAGATATGGGAAAAGAAAAAACAGTATGCAGCATTGAATCCGATTTTTTGCATCAGTTGGGCGCTTGGATTTTCTTCCCAAAAGAAGTATCGTATTCTTATTCAACGGATGGAAAAAGCTATACGCTTTTGGAAAAGCATGAAATTCCCGAAGATCGTTCAGTAGAAGTTAAATTTAAAAGCGTGAAAAGCATTCTTTCCACTCCCATCCCTGTCCGTTATTTTAAAATTGAGATTATTGGGATAAAAGAATGCCCGTCGTGGCATTACGGAGTCGGGCATCCGGCTTGGTTCTTTCTCGATGAAATTACAGTTCTATAATTATACTTTATTAAAATTTATCTAAACTAATTAAACATAATTGCCTATAGAAGAGAATAAATACACAAACACTACTTATCTTTTATTACCAGGAATAGTTAATATACCTATTAAGAAAACATTATCAACTATTTCAAAACATCTTGGAGAATAATCAATTTATTTCTCCCCCTATATTCTAAAAACAAAACTATTAAAGAATCAAAAAGACATGAAAAAAATTATTTCTACATTATTTTTGCTATTCGTGATATTAATTCACAGTAGCTACGGTCAGTTTGTAAATCGTACAGCGGCCCCTCTCACACTTACTTATCAACAGCTTATCGATTGGACACCCACCGGCTCCACTGCTGATTCGCGGAACGTATCTACCGTTCCTTTAGCACAAAGAGAATACATTTTAGCATCACAATTAACTCCCAATTTAAATTTTGACACAAAAGTAGATTGGTGCCCCGATGGCGCCGACCGATGGACTAATTACATGGGCGAAGTAGATAAATTTAACACTTACAACTTCACCAACTGGTCGCTTATCGATAAATTCACTTGGTTTTCCAATGCCGCAAATGCTGCATTTATTCCTCCAAGACCTCTTGTTGAAGCCGCGCACAAGAATGGTGTAAAAGTTTTTGGCACATTAATGTTTGGTAGCAATGCCGATGGATATATTTCAACATTAGTGCAACAACAAAACGGCGTATATATCGGTGCTCAAAGGATGTACGATATTGCCAAATATTATGGTTTCGATGGATGGTTTTTCAACGTAGAATCTTCTTCAAACAAAGTAACCCAATTGCGCGAAATGATGAAAGCATTCCAAGCCATCAAAGACTCACACATGGAAATAAGTTGGTATGATTCATTGACAGATAACGGAAGTTTGGCATGGCAAGACCAGTTAAATTCATCTAACGATGGGTTCTTTCAAGAAGGAGGACAAAAGGTGAGCGATGAGTTTTTCACTAACTACAACTGGACTGCAACACATGCAACCAATTCCGCAAATAAAGCTGTCAGCTTAGGTCGTTCTAAATTTGATGTGTTTATGGGTTGTGACCCATGGCCAAATCGTGGACCACAAAATCCGTATAACAATCCAAATTTTATAAACAATTTGTACGGAAAAACATCCATGGCATTGTATGCATGGGGCAATCTTATATATGAGCCTGTAGGGCACACCACGTTTATGGAAAATCCGAATGACTGGTTCAATTACTACAACGCCGAAGCTCGATTTTTTGCAGGCGATGACATGAATCACGCTACAACTAACGCTTCAGGCTGGAAAGGTATTTCAAATTATGTTCCTGTTCGAACAACTATAAACTCACTTCCTTTTGAAACTTCATTCAACGTGGGACAAGGAAAAATTTGGGCTGTAAAAGGCGTTCAAACCACAAGAAACTGGTCTGATATGAGCAAGCAATCTATTTTGCCAACGTGGATGTGGGCAATTACAGGTTCAGCCGCCATCACTCCACGTTTAGACTTGGATTTGGCATACGATGGTGGAGCATCTATTAAAATTTCAGGAAATATTAATAACAACGATGCTACAATTAAACTATATCAAACAAAGTTGGCATTAGTATCCAACTCACAGTTTGATTTGACTTACAAAGCCGAGGTTACCGGAGCTACAAATCTCAAGCTGATGCTTTATTTTTCCGATGCTTTGACTTCTCCTGTAGAGTTACCTTTACCCAATGCTACCGGCACTTCGTGGGAAACACATAGTTTTAGCCTTGCGCCCTACGCCGGAAGAGAATTAGCCGTTATTGGCGTAAAAGTAGGCTCAACTTCCAGTGTAAACAACTATGTATTTCATTTAGGCAAAATGAAAATCTTTAACTCCAGCGGTGGTGTAGCGCCGGGCATTGCAGTTTATCAAAGTCCTGCAAATGGAGCTGCCAACGTGGATTTACAAACTACTCTTTCGTGGACGGCAGGAGCTTCTACATTCACGCACGATGTTTATTTCGGTACCACATCTACTCCACCGTTGGTAGGCAATCAAACCACCAACTCATACGAAACTCCAACACTAAACTATAATACAACCTATTATTGGAGAGTAAATGAAAAAAATGATATAGGTGTAACCGAGG
Source organism: Bacteroidia bacterium (assembly GCA_030538215.1). GTDB lineage: Bacteria > Bacteroidota > Bacteroidia > Bacteroidales > Dysgonomonadaceae > Petrimonas. Next base: position 1,862 of record JAUNUM010000029.1, on the reverse strand, counting down.
GTCCCGTATGGAGTTTTACCACCAAAGATTTGGCTATGCCGGGACAAGCAACAAATCCCACTCCTGCAAACGGAGCAAATAGCATATTGCCTACAGCTTCTTTGAACTGGACCGGCGGTTCGGATGCAACATCTCGCGATGTTTATTTCGGCACAACAAATCCTCCTGCTTTTATTGGAAATCAAACAGGCACAACTTACGCTCCTACATTGAATGCCGCCACAACCTATTATTGGCAAATAAATGAAAAAAATGCAAAAGGCACAACTTCCGGCCAAGTGTGGAGCTTTACTACAAGCAACACAATAAAGGTAGATAGAACAGATAGTGGAGGAACAATTACTGTTCGCGGCGAAAATAGCGCTGCTAATGAAGGAAAAGATAAAGCTTTTGATAACAATACTTCAACTAAATGGCTCGATTTCTCCTCTTCTTCATGGATACAGTACCAGTTTGCCAATAACAATGCTTATGCTATTTCAGAATACACAATAACATCGGCAAATGATTATCCTACAAGAGACCCAAAAGCATGGGTATTAAAAGGCTCCAACGATGGAAGCAATTGGACTACGTTAGATACACGCAGCAATGTTAGTTTCACATCCAGATTCCAAAAACTTACATTTACATTTTCAAACACCACTGCTTATAAATATTACAGATTTGATAATATAACAAACGGTGGAGCTTCGGAAATACAATTAGCTGAAATAGAATTGATAGAATATGCTGCCGCACCGGCTGCTCCGGGCGCTGCCACATTACCAAACCCAGCATCGGGAACTACAGGAGTTAGTCCTGCAAATCCTGCATTAACATGGACTGCCGGAAACAATGCAACTTCGCACGATGTTTATTTTGGCACAAGCAATCCGCCAACACTTATTGGTAATCAAGCAAGTACAAGTTATTCTCCGGGAAATCTGAGTGCTAATACTACGTATTACTGGCAAATAAATGAAAAAAACAGTACAGGTACTACTACCGGTACAGTGTGGAACTTTACAACCGGAAATGTTCAATTAGTTAGCCAAAATGTGGCTTTAGGCAAAACGGCTACCGCATCGTCCGTAGAATCCGGAACTTCCTTTACTGCAAATTTGGCTGTAGATGGAGTTGGCAGTACTCGTTGGGCAAGTGGTTATACCAATGCTCAGTGGATTTCTATAGATTTGCAGAATACATATACCATCAACAGAGTGGTGTTGAAATGGGAAGCCGCTTACGGAAAAGATTTTAGAATTGAAATTTCATCCAACGGAACTACATGGACAACCGTTAAAACTGTAACCGGAAACACGGCTCTCACAAACGATTATACAGGTCTATCCGCCACGGGAAGATATCTCAGAATATATGGAGTGACACGCGGCACACAATGGGGATATTCGCTATGGGAAATTGAGGCTTATGCAGATGTGCCTGCAAATACTTCTACTACAAGAAGCGCTTCTTTAGAAAGCCCGCAATCAGCAACAGAGAATGCTCCTCTTATTAATAGTTTTAAAATCTACCCCAATCCTACAAAGGATATCGCTTATATTTCATATTATTTACCTGAGTCAAATAATGTAGAAATATCCGTATATAATATGGGTGGAAGTATCGTAGATAAAATATTCTATTCGCAACAATCGGCAGGAGAAAATATTGTTGTACTACAAGGAAACTATCCCGAGGGTATTTATCTTGTTCACGTAAAAGTAGGAAATAACACTATAGTAAGTGGTAAATTAATTGTGAAAAAATAAGAAGCTGTTTTGCACTTAACACACTAATAAGATATAAACCATTAAGGAGTTAAGAATAAAAAGGCTTTTCTTGTAGGCTGCGAATAATGTTTTAGCCTGAAATTCTTC
>JAUNUM010000139.1 GCA_030538215.1 Bacteroidia bacterium | reverse complement strand
CTTTTTCTTTCATTGTGATTTTTTTTATGTAACGCTATTTCAGGACGAGACATTTCGATTGATTATAAAAAGCCCTTCCCTATTAGAGCGTTTAAGTGTTCGATAAATTGAATTTTATTAATAATGTTTTTCATTTACATTCTTTTATTAAAATTTTAATTGCTCAGTTTTTTTATCTATTTTTACACCAATTATCTAAAATACAATTTTTCAACAGAAAAACGTAACTTATTAAATCAGAAAAGTTATAAAGTATCATTTTCACCTAAAATAATTATTTTATGTCATCAAAAATGTCAAGAAGAAAGTTTATCCAAGCAGGCGCAACTGCTGCTGTTGGGTTAACTGTAGTACCTTCATCGGTTCTTGGTAAAAGTATGGGGCACATGGCTCCGAGTGATAAACTCAACATCGTTGGTGTTGGTGTTGGAGGAATGGGGTTTGCTAATCTAAAAAGCTTAGAAAGCCAAAATATTATTGGGCTTTGCGATGTGGATTGGAAATACAGCAAACGCGTTTTCGATTATTTCCCGAAAGCTGAAAAGTTTTACGACTATCGTAAAATGTATGAAAAGCTGGGCAAATCAATTGACGGCGTAGTTGTTGCCAGTTCCGACCACACCCACGCTATTATTGCAGCCGATGCAATGACAATGGGAAAACACGTTTTTGTGCAAAAACCGTTAACGCACAGCGTTTATGAATCTCGTTTATTAACCAAACTTGCAGAAAAACACAAAGTTGCTACCAGCATGGGAAACCAAGGCTCATCGGGTTCAGGTGTTCGTCAAGTAATTGATTGGATTAGAGACGGACAAATTGGAGAAGTAACAAAAGTTGAAACATTTACCGATAGACCCATTTGGCCACAAGGGCTTATGCGCCCAAAAAAGGTAGATAAAATACCATCTACATTAAATTGGGATTTATTTATTGGCCCCGCTCCAAAACGTCCGTTCAATCATATTTACACACCTTGGAACTGGCGCGGATGGTGGGATTTTGGAACGGGTGCGTTAGGCGATATGGCTTGCCATATACTGCACCCCGTTTTTAAAGGTCTCAATTTGGGTTATCCTTCAAAAGTACAAGGCTCTTCCACTTTGTTGTTGACCGATTGTGCACCAAATGCTCAAATGGTAAAGTATACTTTTCCATCTCGTAATAACTTACCAAAAGTTGCTATGCCTGAAGTAGAAGTTACATGGTATGATGGTGGTTTACAACCACTTCGCCCCGAAGGAATTCCGGCAGGAAAAAACCTAAACGACTCAGGTGGCGGTGTTATCTTTTATGGAACGAAAGACACACTAATTTGTGGTTCTTACGGAAAAGATCCTTGGTTACTATCGGGTCGCAAACCCAACTCTCCCAAAACGCAACGCGAAGTAACCCTTTCTCACGAAATGGATTGGGTGCGCGCTTGTAAGGAAAGTCCCGCGAATCGTGTTGAAACTGCATCTCCATTCTCGGAGGCAGGACCTTTCAACGAAATGGTGGTGATGGGAGTTCTTGCGGTAAGATTGCAAGGTTTGAACCAAGAATTGCATTGGGACGGCGAAAATATGAAATTTACCAACATCCCGAACGATGCTACTATCAGAACAATTATTGAAGATGGATTTAAAATTACCGATGGACATCCAACTTTCGATAAAACATGGACAGACCCGGTTAATGCCATTGAATATGCCAACGAAATGATTAAACATACTTATCAAAACGGTTGGAAATTGCCGGCAATGCCGTAGTTTTACGTAGAGACGTGGCATGCCGCGTCTCTACATAATAAAATATCAGTTTAAATTTTAAAGAAAAAAAGTTTATGAAAAAAGTTTTTTATTTATTTGCAGCTTTATTATTTACGGTTGCTTTTGTAGCTTGTGCCGGAGGTGCAAAGAAAACAACAACAGAAAGCGACGAAACCATGCAAACAGAAACTCCCCAATATTCAGTTATTGACAGACCACAAGTTGATTTGTCGAAGTTTGAAACCGATAAAGACGGTTACATCGTAATTTTTAACGGAAAAGATTTTACCGGTTGGCGTGGATACGGAAAAGACGAAGTTCCCGGCAAATGGGTAATTGAAGACGGAGCCATTAAATTTAACGGAACCGGTGGAGGTGAAGCTCAAGAAGCAGATGGTGGAGACATTATTTTCGATTATAAATTTAAAAACTTCGAACTCTTGTTGGATTGGAAAGCATCTAAAGGTGGTAATTCGGGTGTTTTCTATCTTGCTCAAGAAGTAACTACTACCGACGAGAATGGAAATACGAGAATGGAGCCTATTTATATTTCTGCTCCTGAATACCAAATACTTGATAATGCCAATCATCCTGATGCCAAATTAGGTAAAGACAATAATAGGCAATCTGCATCATTATACGATATGATTCCTGCAGTTCCACAAAATCAAAAACCATTTGGAGAATGGAATACTGCAAAAATCATGGTTTACAAGGGAACGGTTGTTCATGGACAAAACGAAGAAAATGTTCTTGAGTATCATTTGTGGACACAGCAATGGACCGATATGCTTCAAGCCAGTAAATTCAGTCAAGATAAATGGCCGTTGGCATTTGAATTACTCAATAATTGCGGCGGACCTAACCGCGAAGGTTTCATCGGTTTACAAGACCATGGCGACGATGTTTGGTATCGCAACATCAGAGTTAAAATATTAGATTAATAATGCTTAATATTTTTGTCAAAGTTTAAACTTTGACAAAGATATCGCTGAAAATAAATATAAAAATGAAAAAACATTCACTACTCTTGGTGATTTTCACGTTAGGTGGATTGTTTATGCTATCGGCTTGTAATCAAGGACAAAACAAAAATAACGAAGAAGTTAAGTCTAAAAAAGACATCTATCTACAGCTTTACTCTCTTCGCGACGATATTAAATCTGATTATGCAGGAACAATTGCAAAAGTTGCTGAAATGGGTTACACCGGAATTGAAGCTGCCGGATACAACGACGGAAAATTTTATGGAATGACTCCCGTCGATTTCAAAAAATCCATCGAAGATGCCGGTCTGGAAGTTCTTTCTTCACATGCCGGAAGACCGTTAGCCGAAAAGCCTGCCGAAACCAATTGGGATGAAACTTGGGCATGGTGGGATACTACCATTCAAGCGCATAAAGATGCCGGAATGAAATATTTGGTAGTCGCATGGATTCCTACTCCCAAAACGTTAGTAGAACTTCAAGCTTATTGCGATTACTTTAACCAGATTGGCGAAAAATGTAACGCAGCCGGAATTCGTTTTGGATATCACAACCACAATTTCGAATTTAAAGAAACTGAAGGCGAATTGATGTACGATTACATGTTGAAAAATACCGATCCAGCGAAAGTATTCTTCCAAATGGATGTGTATTGGACAGTTATGGGGCAAAAAGCGCCCGTTGATTATTTTAACGAATATCCCGGACGTTTTGAAATTCTTCATATAAAAGACAGCAAAGAGTTAGGTGAGAGCGGAATGGTGGGATTTGATGCTATATATAAAAACGCCGAAAAAGCCGGCGCAAAATATATGGTTGTTGAAGTGGAAAGATATACCGGAACTCCGTTTCAGGGCGTAAAAGAAAGTTATGATTATTTAAATAACGCTGCATTTGTGAAAGATAGTTATAAATAAAGCGATTTAGAAATTGCTTCTCCTTACAAAAAAATCCCCGACCAACCGGCCGGGGATTTTTTTATTCAAGTCCCTGTCTCGTCCTGAAATAGCGTTACATAAAAAAAATCACAATGAAAGAAAAAGA
>JAUNUM010000028.1 GCA_030538215.1 Bacteroidia bacterium | reverse complement strand
TATTTGCAGCGTGGTTTTTTCATAATAGTATTAGATTTAAGGTTAACATGATTGGCAGGATGTCGGGAGATATTCTGCCAAAACTTTTTAAAAGCTCTCTATTATTATTTTTTCTAAAATTTAATGAGTAAAAATTTTTTCTCCTAAACAATCTTTTTTATTTTTGTATCAATATTTTACATTATGCGAAACAAATTATACATTATTTTTCTAATTACTTTCTCCTTACTGCTTCTGCAGTGCTCTAACGAAAAAAAAATATATCAGGAATTGGAAAAAATGGCCAATAACCTGAATAAATCTGCTCCAACGCAACTTGATGATCACACCACTTTTTTGGGGGCAAACGTTACTGAAACTAATATTTTTCAGTATCGGTATCAGATAATTAATACTCCCGATCCGCAATCTATGATGCAGGCAGTGGAAGAACAAACAAGAGCTAATATCAAAGAAGCTTTTAAGATGAATCCTAATTTAAAGATATTTACCGCAAACGGTGTAAGTATAGATTATATTTACACCGATTCTCTTGGACAAGTACTTAAAACAATACATATTACACCTAAAGATTACAAATAAAATTTCACAATTATGAATCGTTATTTTTACATCGACAGCGAAGGAAAACAAAAAGGGACCTTCTCTCCTGAAGAATTGAAAGTCGAAAATATTAGAAAAGACACATTGGTATGGACTCAAGGGATGAGCGAATGGATGCGGGCAGCAGATGTTGCGGAGTTAAACTACCTTTTCGAAGTAAGTTCATCATTTAATTCTTCACAGCCACCTGCTCAGCAGGTAACAGCTCCGCCGGTACAACAAGTTAATTATAACAATTCATACTCGCACTCGGAACCAGCACCAAAATCATGGCTTGTTGAATCTATTTTAGCAACTGTGCTTCCATTTCTTTTATGTGGTAGCTTCTTAAGTTTACTGGGAATTATTGGAATAGTAAATGCCTCTAAAGTTGAATCGTTATACGCAAGAGGAGACTATGCCGGCTCACTGGAAGCATCAAAACAGGCTGGAAGATGGACAAAAATTGCTCTTTGGATAAGTGTGGCCTGGATTGTGCTATGGATACTTGCTGTAATTCTTATAATTGCTTTAGGTGTCTCAATGGCAAGCGTAGGCGATATTATCGGTAATTCCGGATACGAAGTTTAATACTCCAACAAAGTAAGAGTTTTATTAATCGCAATAGTAATCGTTTGAGTTTTTCAAAAGATAGTAGTAACATTTCTCGTCTAAAGCCTAATACATGGCTTTGGCAGTCAATTATAATTACATTATGTTGCTCTCCGTTGTTTGGAATCATTGCACTTATGAATGCCGTGCAAGTAAATTCATCTTATAACATCGGAAATTACGAAAAAGCAGAACGGGTATCAAGACGAGCAAAAACATGGTTATTAGTGGGATTAATCACTGGTATTATCTATTACATTGTGATGATAATATTGATGCAAACCGGAAATTTGCCAGCCGGAATGGAGCATATTTTGAAAGAAAGTCAGCAAAGTATTTACAACTATTGATTTCCCGAATTGACTAAAACGAAAAAAATATTTATCGGCGCTGCCATAAGCTTTATGCTTGTGGCAGTTGTTTTTATGTTTTACATTTTCGATCCGGAAATGCAACCTTTGTTTCCGAAATGCCCGTTTTTATTGACTACAGGATACGAATGTCCCGGATGTGGTTCTCAACGCGCCATTCACGATGTGCTTCATTTGGATTTTAAAAGTGCTTTCGCGCACAATGCCCTTATCTTATTTCTGATTCCTTATATTCTGCTTGGAATTTATCTGGAGTTTTTCAATGGAAAACACCGCTTCCCGAAATTAGAAAAGATTTTTTTTGGAAAATGGACGGCGATGATAGTAGTTTCGGCGATAGTTATTTATTGGGTCGTGAGGAATTTGTAGGCGGAGAGCGTTGGGCATAGAGCATTGGGATATAGCAACTAACTCTATGCACTTAACACCTTGCTCTTAGCTATTTCAACTTCTCCTTCAAAAACCTACCGGTATGTGATTCCTTGCATTTCACGGTTGTCAATTGAAAGTTTTATTGTCGATTATATTTTGAAAAATAGTCATCTATTTCATGACGCAACTCAATTCCAACACGCTCAAAAATATCCAACAATTGCAAATAAGTTCCCACACCGCCTAAAAAGTCCCAAAACTCATTGGCCACCTTTAATTCATTTTCGAGATCAAGCATTCCTGCCATTGTCCATCGTGAATATGGTTTTGGTTCATAAGGAGATTGTATGGAATCGCGATTAATGTGTTAATTTTAGCATCGGGGTTTTCGGCCAAAAAGCAAGCAGTCCATTCCAAAAGAGTACGTTTGAACTCTTTGAAATTTCCTTTATTAGGCTTGGCAGTTTTAATATCAAAAAAGTAAAATTCATTGTTGTAAGATTGCAACCAAATATCCACTCTAGTGGGCTTTACAGTTTTCATGTTTCCAATTTGACAAACCTGTCGTATTGCTTCAATCTCCTCATGTTTATTCGGTTTGCGATTTACTGCCGTTAAATCGTCCATAATATCTTGGATAACACGTTGTGCTGCTTCACTTATTCTTGTCCCAGAGATAGCTTGGGTTTTCGATTCTTTAAATGTAGACTTAGATATTGCTAAAGCAACTGGCTCAAATATGCTCGTCCCGAAATTTGTGTTTAGAGAATGTATGAATGAAAAGAGAGCCATTCTATCCTTACCTAAAAGTCTTGTGTGAAAAGGCATAGATGATGGTTCGGGGTTATAAGTTTGAAATCTACGTTGTAAACTGTTTCTTAACGCAATTCCGGTACTTTTTATTTGTTCTAATGATAATGACATGTTTTATTTTATATTTTGGAGTATTCTATTTTCAATCGCGCCATACCAATCTATATTATCACTGATTTTATCTTCGATTAATTTTAATTCATTTTCTGTTAAATTTCTTTCTAGTATTTCAGTAGCAACTTTCTGTAAATCTTCTATTGTAAGTTGATAAATTACTTTGTCTTGATTAATTGCTTTCATGGTTATTTTGATTTTAAATGAAAAATAATTTCAGAATAGGCTCCTTTGTCTTTCTCGGTACGATTTAATACAGGCCTTTTGAATTGATTTACAATCTTCATTCCAGATTTCTCCGCAATTTTGGGGTATAACCCGTTTTTGTCATTAGCTACAAGAAAAATATCATAATCATCTACTAAGAAGGTTTTACAGTTATTTAATACATCTGAAATACCTTTCACGTAACTTTCTTGAGCAATCTTACCCTTTCCCTTAAAGAGAGCCCCGATTTCTAATTCATCTTTCCTTGTAAAGCCAAATAAATCATAAGCATAGGCGTGCTGTTCATGGTAATCAATTAATCCGACATAAGGTGGTGATGAGAAAATTCCTTTTATTTTTTTACTCTCAGCTATTTCTGAAAATGCTGGATTTTTCTTTTTAAGTTCTTCTATAATGTTGATTGTTCTGCTATCTCCAGTAAGACAAAATTGAAAAGTCTGTGTACGTAGTTTGTTGAATTGAGAAATTCTTTTTATTGTATCTTTACTATACGTTTCCCACCATTTTAGAATGGAAAAAAGTGGTTTACATATTTTACCGTGTTTTGCACAATAATAAGTGCTGGTGACAGGTTCAAAGAGTGTTGCAAGGTCAGCGTGGGTTGTTGCCCGACAACTACGAATGGTACGACTTAAAATTATACTGATAATTTTTTTTGTATTTGTGTTTTTTATTTTTTTTATTTCGTCAAATGCAAATTCAATTTCTTCTCGAACATGTTGAGAATACCATTTGTCGAGAAAGTTGCCGGCTTTATCTTGGCGGAGTTTGATGTTGTATTGTTTTACTAAACTATTGTATGTTAATAAAAACTCTTTCTCTTTTTCTGCTCCATATTTTTTCTCATCAATTTCACCCTGTCGTAAACGGTATTTATAATCTGGAACAGGAAAGTATTTATTGTTAAAATCGTAGAGTTCTTGTAATAGCTTTGTCTCAAATTCTATAGTATGTGAATTTGTTAAAAAAACTTTTAAAGCTTGTGTTATGCGATTTGTTTCTTTTTGAACATCTGTTAAATCATACTCGGTAATCTTGCAATTTCCAATCAATGAGTTGAAAGCTGAAACGTCAATACCAATAGCATTCATCCCTAATTCACAAGCTTGAACCATAGTCGTACCACTTCCTGAAAATGGATCTAATACAATGTCACCTTTTTCAAAGTAGATTTCAGTTTTGAAATTGTCTGTATGATCGTCTAAAAAATACTCCACCAATTGGGGAATAAATTTTCCTTTATAGGGATGTAGCCTATGAACATGTTTTGTTGTCTCAGCCTCTTTATATTGATCGAACGACAAAGCCCAATTTAAATCATCTCCGAGTTGATCTTTCCAATTAATTTCACGCTGACCATTATAAGACTCATAATAGTCAATCAAATCTTGTTTAGCAACTAAAGTAGAACCATTACTCCCATTTTTTTAACTCGCCCATATTGTATAAGGTAAGAAATATTGGAAGGTGTAACTTGCTTGCCTGTATGGATTGTTGCCCACTCACTAGCTTCTTTTATAGTTAATAATTCTGTGTTTATTATCATTTATTCATCCTTTCTCTATATTGCAAAGATAATTTTTTTATTCTCAAATTACAAATCCTAAAATCTCACTCCCAGGTTGTCACAATTTTTCCTTCAAAAACCTGCCGGTATGTGATTCCTTGCATTTCACGATTGTTTCCGGCGTGCCTTCACACACGATATTACCACCTCCTTTACCACCTTCGGGGCCGATATCGATAATATGGTCGGCACATTTAATAACTTCCATGTTGTGCTCGATAATAATGACCGTATGTCCGCGTTCGATAAGCGCATTAAATGCTTTCAACAGCGTTTTAATATCGTGAAAATGCAATCCGGTAGTTGGCTCATCGAAGATAAAAATGGTGGGCTCCGATTTTTCTTCTCCCAGATAAAACGCTAATTTCACCCGCTGATTTTCGCCACCCGATAACGTCGAAGACGATTGTCCCAGTTTGATGTAACCTAGTCCTACATCTTGCAATGGCTGCATTTTCTTTGCAATTTTCTTTTCCGTTGTACCTTTTTGTACACCGAAAAATTCGATTGCCTGGTCGATGGTCATTTCCAGCACATCGTGAATGTTTGCTCCTTTGTACTCCACATCCAGCACTTCCTGCGAAAAGCGTTTACCGTGACACGATTCACATTCCAAGCGGATATCTGCCATAAATTGCATTTCCACCGTAATGGTACCTTCACCCTTGCATTCATCGCATCGTCCGCCTTCCACGTTAAACGAAAAATACGCCGGCGTGAAATTCATTTGCTTCGCAAGCGGCTGCGCTGCAAAAAGTTTACGGATTTCGTCATACGCCTTGATATATGTAACCGGATTGGATCGTGTGGAGCGGCCGATAGGATTTTGATCGACAAACTCCACCGATTTAGCTAATTTTAAATCGCCTGAAATAGAGTTGAATTCGGTTTGTTCAAGCGCGCTTCCTTTATAATAATTATGTAATGCATTGCTCAGCACATCGTTTACGAGCGATGATTTCCCTGAACCGCTCACGCCTGTAACCACAGTCATCGCGTTGAGCGGGAATTTCACGTCGATATTTTTCAGGTTATTTTGTCGGGCACCTTTTATTTCAATATAATTGTTCCATTTGCGGCGATATTTCGGAATTTCAATTTTTTCTTCTCCGGTCAGGTATTTCACCGTATAGCTATCCGTATTTTTCATCAAATCCGATACTTTTCCCTGATACATAATTTCTCCGCCCAGCCGTCCGGCTTTGGGACCAATATCGATAATATAATCAGCCGCACGAATAATTTCTTCATCGTGTTCCACCACCACAACCGTGTTGCCTAATTGCTGCAATTGACGCAACACTTTAATAAGCAAGTATGTGTCGCGCGAGTGCAACCCGATACTCGGTTCGTCCAAAATATACAACGAACCCACCAAACTGCTTCCCAGCGACGATGCCAGATTTATGCGCTGGCTTTCGCCACCCGAAAGGGTATTCGATAGTCGGTTCAGCGTGAGATAACCCAATCCAACATCAATCAGAAAGAGTATGCGGTTATTAATTTCCGTAAGTAGCCGTTCAGCGATGATCGAATCGGTTTCGTTGAGTTGGAGATTGTCGAAAAATACTTTTAGCTCTGTAATGGGCAAAAGAACGAGTTCGCTTACATTTCTACCGCCAATTTTTACAAATCCGGCTTCCTTTTTCAATCGGGCACCTTTGCAAACCGGACAAGCGGTTTTTCCACGATAGCGCGCCAGCATTACCCGATATTGAATTTTGTACAGGTTTTCTTCCAGCATCTTGAAGAAATCGTTGATGCCGTAGATGCCCAAATCGTGTCGCCCGTTCCACAATACGTCTTTTTCTTCATCGCTCAAATCGTAGTACGCCCGATGAATGGGAAAATCGGCTTTATAAGCGTTGAAAACGAATTCCTTGCGCCATTCGCTCATTTTTTCGCCTTTCCAGCATTGTACACATTCTTCCTGAACGGAAAGGCTTTTATCGGGGATAACCAAATTTTCGTCAATCCCGATTACTTTTCCGAAGCCTTCGCATTTGGGACAAGCACCCACCGGGCTATTGAAATTGAACATCAAATCCGACGGTTCTTCAAACGTGATTCCATCGGCTTCAAACCGATTCGAAAAAGTGAAAGACTCTACATCATCCTGTGTCCAAAACCGGACAATACATTCGCCTTTTCCTTCCAAAAATGCTGTCTCCACCGAATCCGATAATCGGTTGATAACTGATTTATCGCTCGAACACGATAACCTGTCGATAACTAACAGAATATCTTTGGTATCCGGCATTTTCTTTTGCTCCAAAAGTTCGTCGATTCTGTAAAAAGTGTCGCCCACGTCTACGCGCGAAAAACCTTCTTTCATCAAAATATCCAATTGCTCCTGCAGAGTTCTTCCGTTTCGCAACTGAATGGGAGAAAGCACTGCCATACGCGTACCTTCTCTGTACTCGAGCATTTTGGCAATAACGTCGCTGACGTTGTGTTTCTTTACTTCGGTGCCTGAAACGGGTGAAATGGTTTTTCCGATGCGGGCAAAAAGTAGTCGCAGATATTCGTAAATTTCGGTAGAAGTGCCCACGGTTGAACGTGGATTTCGAGTGTTTACCTTTTGCTCGATAGCGATTGCCGGTGGAATTCCGTGAATGAAATCGCATTCGGGCTTGTTCATCCGCCCCAGAAATTGGCGGGCATACGCCGAAAGGCTTTCTACATAACGTCGCTGACCTTCGGCATACAGTGTATCGAAAGCCAGACTCGATTTTCCGGAGCCGGAAAGTCCTGTGATAACCGTAAATGTATTTCGGGGGATGATTACGTCAATGTTTTTGAGATTATTAACGCGTACACCTTTTAGTTCTATTTGCTTTTCGCTGCTCATAAATTCCAATTCAACCCACAAAGATAACGACTTTATCAGCTACAAAAAAGTAGAGTTAATCAATATTCCGAAATATTTTCTGTATTTTTGCAACTTACGAACATTTGAAAAAATCAAAATAACAACGCTAATGGATACTTTTTTTTCGGAAATGTTGCACAAATTTACTTTGCCATTTACCAATTCCGTGCTTGTTTTTGCGGTGTTATTGGCGGTTGTGCTGTTAGCCCCGATTTTACTGAAACGCCTTAACGTACCAAGTATTATCGGGCTTATTATTGCGGGTGTAATTATTGGTCCGTTTGGATTAAATCTTATTGACAATAATCATCAGGGAGTATCGATGTTTTCAACCATCGGGCTGCTGTATATCATGTTTATTGTAGGTTTGGAGCTCGATTTGAATGAATTTATCGCCAATAAAAATAAAAGTCTTGTCTTTGGATTTTTCACATTTATTATTCCGCTTGCAATAGGTTTTCCGGTTGTGTATTACCTGCTGGGATACGATTTAAACGCCAGTTTTCTTACTGCCAGCATGTTTGCCACGCACACGCTGGTTACTTACCCCATTGTCAGCAGGCTTGGAGTTGCTAAAAATCAAGCGGTTGCCATAACTGTAGGCGGAACTATCCTAACCGATACAGCGGTATTGGTTATTCTTGCACTTATCTTATCAAATACCGGTGGAGGATTGGATCTTTGGTTTCTTTTGCGGTTATTGATATCGTTAACAATCTTTTCCGGTATAGTTTTCTTCCTCATTCCACGAATAACTAAATGGTTTTTTCAGAAAGCCGAAGGTGAGAAGTATTTGCACTTTATTTTTGTACTGTTCGTGTTATTTTTATGCGGCTTTTTAGCTGAGCTTGGTGGGATAGAGGCAATTATCGGCGCTTTTGCAGCAGGATTAACGCTAAACAGATTAATTCCACATTCATCGGCATTGATGAACCGGATAGAGTTTTTTGGGAACTCATTGTTTATTCCCATCTTTTTGATTTCCGTAGGAATGCTGGTGGATATTTCAGTAGTTTTTAGCGGACTAACAACAGCAATAATCGCTGTCGTACTTACCATTACAGCAATTTTCGGAAAATGGGTGGCGGCTTTTTTCACACAGATTATTTTTAAATATTCGGTTACTCAACGAAATATTATTTTCGGGTTAAGCAGCTCACATGCTGCGGCTACCATTGCGGTTATTATTGTTGGATACAACGCCGGAATTTTGGATGAATATATTTTGAACGGAACCATTATTTTGATTTTGCTGACCTGCATTGTGGCATCACTTGTCACACAAAAATCGGCAAAGGTACTAGCTATAAGTCAAGAGAATGCGCCACTTTCCGAATCCGATTTAGGCGCCTTTGCGCAGGAAAAAATTCTGGTTCCCATTGCCAATCCCTCAAATATCGGACATCACGTGGAGCTTGCTTTATTGATGAAAGATAAAAGATCGGTAAATTCGGTTTCGTTGCTGGGTGTTGTACCTAATAATGAAGAAGCCGAAAAGAATATTGTAAGTTTCCGCAAGCAATTACATGAATTTGTGCAGAATGCCACGGCAGCCGAAATTGATGTGGATATCATTACTACCATCGATCATAACGCTGCAAGCGGAATTGTGCGTACCGCACGAGAATTGATGACCGATGTAGTGATTTTAGGTTGGCCGGGAAAAACAGGCGTGTTGGAAAAACTGTTGGGTGATAAAGTTGATCTGATCATTAAGAATGTGGATAAGAATATGTTTATTTGCCATATTGAACAGGAATTAATATCGCATAAACGTATCGTTGTTGTTTCGCCACCGCTTGTGGAGAGGGAACTTGGATTCGATTTGTGGCTTCAAAAAGTGGTGAAACTATCGCAAGAGTTGTCGGTACCAATTCTGCATCTGGGGCATCCCGATACGCAGGCAGTTATTTCCAATAAGAAAAATAACGGAGCTCCCTTTACATTTAAACCGTTTATTGAATGGCACGATCCACTTTCGTGTGACGAATATATCAAAGATGATGATATGATTATCTTTGTATCAGCTCATCAAGGATATATTTCTTATCTTTCAGCATTAGACAAACTTCCCACACGCTTGGAAGAGCGTTTTCCTCACCACAGCCGTATCGTAATTTTCCCAAAACAACGAGTGGTGGAGGGTCTGCTGGAAAGCGACGACTCTTTGTTTGTTCCATCTAATTTTTAAATGATGCCGTCTGACCGATTACCGGTCTGACGGATAAAATACGATATATGTTTATATGAATAAATTAGTTCGTTTTTTTTTCTTATCTTCTTTAGCGATAATACTATTTGCTTGCGGTGCATCAAAGCAATCGTTAACCCGAAATGCTGACTCCACTCCCAAGCGCGAGTTTCGCGGAGTTTGGGTTCAAACCGTTGGGCAATCCCGATATCAACAGATGAATAGCGCAGCCATGAAACATTATCTATCTGAAATGGTACGCAAGTTTGACGAAGCCGGCATAAACGCGCTTATTTTTCAAATTCGTCCCGAAGCTGATGCTTTCTATAAATCGAACCTCGAGCCGTGGAGCCGTTTTTTGACCGGCGCTCAAGGCAAAGCTCCCGATGATCCCAATTTTGATCCTCTGACTTTCATTATTGACGAATGCCACAAACGCGGAATGGAATTGCATGCGTGGCTAAACCCTTATCGGGTGAAAACAAACATCAATAATTCGCTTGCGCCGGATCATATTTACTGGAAATATCCCGAACGTTTTGTGCAATATGGCAATCAATTATATTTTGAACCCGGATTGCCGGAAAACAGAAGTTATATCTGTGATGTTGTTCGCGATATCGTTTCCAGATACGATGTTGATGCCATTCACATGGATGATTACTTTTACCCCTATCCTGTTGCCGGAACTCCTTTCCCCGACGATAACAGTTTTAATATGTACGCTGCATCGCAAGGATTTTCACCCAACCAACGTGCCGATTGGCGAAGAAATAATGTAAATTTGCTTATTCAGCAACTTAAATATACCATTGCCGGAACAAAACCTTGGGTTCGTTTTGGTATCAGCCCGTTCGGTATCTACCGCAACAAGCGCAATGATCCTAACGGCAGCGATACTAACGGTTTGGAAAATTACGGCGACCTTTATGCGGACATAAAACTGTGGATGGAAAAAGGATGGATTGATTATAATCTACCGCAACTTTACTGGGAAATCGGTCATGAACGTGCCGATTACACTACGCTATTGCATTGGTGGAACGCAAATAATTTTGAGCAACCGCTTTATATCGGACAGGATTTGCAACGCAGTATGGATAAAAACGAGTTGGATACTAAAATCCGTCAATCGCGTGAAATGTCGTTTGTGCACGGAAATTGTTACTGGTACGGTTATCTTATTCTCGAAAATTCCAGTGGCGTAGCCGATGTACTCAAAACAAATATTCATCGTACCAAAGCGCTGATTCCGGCTTATACTCATATGCATAAAGGACGGCCTAATAAAGTGAAAAAACTTACGGAAGTATTTACCGAAGATATGCATTTTCTCACGTGGGAGCACAACAAGCAGCCCAAAAATCCCGAAAAGACGCAACAATTTGTGGTTTATCGGTTTAGAGCAAACGAAAAAGTGGATATCAATCGTGCAGAAAATATCATTGCCGTAACGCCCGACAACTTTTTTGTGCTGCCTTACGAAGGCGGGAATAATCGCTACACGTATGTGATTACGGCGTTGGATGCGTTTAAAAATGAAGGAAAACCTGTAAAAATTAAGGTAAAATTGTGATTTTTATTAAACTGTAGGCGTGTAAATTTTAATTACTTTTTCGGTAAAAAACTTTTCCTGTTTCATCGATTTTTTTTGCTATAGGCGAGTTTATCTTTGATGCATACGATAGAACATCTACTTTGTAGAGCAATCCTAAGTCATCTATTTTTAGAGAGATACCCATCAATTAATCAAAAGAGATATTTTCTCCTTTAATAGCCAAATCGATATCTGAGTTTCTCTTAAAATCACCTTTTGCTCTGGAGCCAAAAATAAGAACTTCCTGAATATTAGGATAACTTTGAAAAACAAGATGGATATCGTGAACAGTTTCGTTGCTTAATCCGAACATTTCTTCTATAATTGCTTAAAATCTTCCTGCTTTTTTAAAATATAGTCTAATTCTTTGAATAGACCTGCATAATTGTCATAGATGTTTTGTACAATTTCAGCCGCATCTTCTTCATCATATGTATGCGTTGTAATATTGCGTGCTTTTGCCATTTTTCGCCAACCATCGTGGTCGGTTATTAATCCGTCTTCAAACGATTTTCTCAACACATAATTCGGTCCTGGTGTAATTTCATAACCCCTGTAAATCAACAAATCTTGCAAGGTTTTCCATGCCAACTCAAAAGCATATTCAAATCGCTGTACAAGCCCTTCTTTCTCTAAATCAGACAAATCAGACATTGTTCTTCCGGACTCAACTACTTCGAGAATTTTAGAGAGAGCTTTAGCGTAACTTCCGTATCGCAATAGCCACCGAGCATCTGTTTCTTCTTTCATACTTTTAGCTTTAAAGTTGCCAAATTACAAAAAAGCAGATTAATCGCCAACTATTTTTGTTTTTCTTTTTTTCAAAATCGTAAATTCAAAGTCACAAATTGTCAGTATCTTTGCACCTTAATTACTGCAAACCAAACAATGATTCAATCCGAAAAATATCCGCTTATCGCCAAAACTATGGCAGAACTCGAAGATGTGTTAGCTGAAGAATTAACAAATCTGGGAGCAGATGACGTGGAAATTGGCACACGTATGGTGTCCTTTACCGGCGATAAAGCGCTGATGTATAAAGCCAATATACACTGTCGCACGGCATTGCGAATTTTAAAGCCGATTTATAATTTTAAAGCCGAAACTGCCGATGAGGTGTATGAAGCGTTGAAACAGCTGAATTGGGAAGAATATTTGTCGCTCGATAAAACCTTTTCCATCGATGCGGTGGTGTATTCCCATATTTTCACGCACTCCAAGTTTGTGGCGTACAAAGTGAAAGATGCCATTGCCGACTGGTTTAATGAAAAATACGAAAAACGCCCCTCGGTGAGCCTCACCAATCCCGATGTTGTTTTCAATATTCATATTTCGCACAACAAATGTACGCTGGCGTTGGATAGTTCGGGCGAGTCGTTGCACAAACGCGGTTATCGGATGGCGCAAGGCGATGCTCCGCTGAGCGAAGTACTTGCCGCGGGAATGATTTTAAAATCGGGTTGGAGAGGTGAAAGCGCTTTTGTCGATCCAATGTGTGGCTCAGGAACGTTGCTAATTGAAGCGGCAATGATCGCGTTGGGTATTCCTCCCGGAATTCATCGTGAAAATTTCGCCTTTGAAAAATGGAATGATTTCGATGCCGATCTGTTCAGCGAAGTGTATAACGACGACAGCACATCGCGCGAATTTTCGCACCGCATCATCGGCTCCGATATTTCTCCGAAAATGATCGCTATTGCCGAGAAGAATATCAAAAACGCCGGACTTCAAAAGCACATCGATTTGAGCGTAAAACCTATGCAGCAATACACTAAAGCTCCGGCTGAAAGTGGCGTTTTAATGACAAATCCGCCGTATGGCGAGCGCATTAAAGTGGAAGATTTAGAAGAACTTTACTCCATGATTGGCGAACGCCTGAAACACGTTTTTACCGGATATCGCGCTTTTGTATTGAGTTTTAAGAAAGAAAGTTTCGATAATATCGGATTAAAACCATCAAACCGATTCTTCTTATACAACGGTGCATTGGAGTGCGAAATGCGCGAATACGAAATATTTTCAGGAAAACGAGACGACCGTCCTAAAACCGAACGTCGCCGGCTGGATAAAGAACAGTTGGAGCGCAATTCCAAAGAAGGTTATCGTCGCTCCCGCCGTGCCGAGGAAGGAGAAGAGGAGAGACCAAAACGTGAATTTAGTCGCGAGCGTGAGTTTAATAGCGACGAAAGACCTCGCCGCGAATTCCCGAAACGTGAGAATAGAAGTGATGCCCGTCCATTCAAACCTCGTGAACGCTCTTTTGACGGTGACAGAAAACCACGCGGTGAGCGCCCTTTTGATAGCGAACACAAATCACGTGAATTCAAAAAGAAAGAGTTTGAAAAACGTGGAAATCAAAGATTTGATGATAGAAAGAGTAAGGAAAGGAAGTCTGACGAGAAAAAAGTTTTTAGAAAGAGAGATAGAGAATAAAAAAACTTTATTTTTTATCCAGCAACTTCTCAATCTCAACCTCACTCAAAATTTTCACGTTGGTGAATAAAAACTTTGGATCTAAGAAGTTACCGTACTGGTTTATTTCGCTTACTGCGGCATTAATGCTTGCACGAACATCGGAATCAATAGGAAAAAGCATCAACAACGTAAAATAATTATCCTTTATTTCAAATTTTTCGATTTCCACATCAGCTTGTTGAAGTTGAAAATGAAATTCTCGCTCCACAATTTCTTTCTGCAAGTCGGTAAGTAGCTGACGAGCATTGGTGGTAAATAATCCAAAGAAACGAAGTCTTTTCTCGTGCCCGCCCAATCCCGATGAAACGTAAATTTGTTGTTGACCCGACAAATCGGAACTTAGAATTATGCGGCTACCAACCAGCGACATGGACGACCAGTTGAACAATTCCGGTTCTAACGGACTGCTGTGGTAAGTTTCAATGGCTCGGTATGCACCTACATCGGGAATAGATGCCAATCGCGACAAACTCTTTTTCTTTCTTTCTATATCCTCATCGGCAGAAAAAAGAATACCAATTTCTTCATCGCGCACAAAAGGAGAATTTTCCCGTCTCAACCTATCGAAATAACGGAAATATTCCATCTGCTCTTCAATAGGAACCAAATCTTCCAATACGTGAAACGACTCAATACCTTGTTCACTGAGCGTCTGGCGCAAATTCTTCAATAAATCGTCTTGTTGGCTCATATAGTTACAAAGATATGCAATTTTTTATACCCTAAAATAAGAATCAGAAAAAATTAAGCCTTTTTTTGTGCCGTAATTTCCTTAATTTTCATCAAATTGCCTGTAAATTGCTCAGAATTGTATAAATTCGCACATTAAATCAAAAAGCCTTTGCAATGAAGATAAAAATAGTAAGTACATCACGTCATCCGCTGCCCGAATACGCTACGCCATACTCTGCCGGAATGGATTTGCGTGCCAATATAGATGAACCTATTACATTGAAACCGCTGCAACGGTCACTTGTTTCTACCGGAATTTATATTCAATTGCCCGAAGGCTACGAAGCTCAAATTCGTCCGCGAAGCGGATTGGCTGTGAAGCACGGAATTTCCATCGTAAATTCGCCGGGAACTATCGATGCTGATTATCGGGGCGAAATTCGGGTGATTCTGGTAAATTTATCGAACGAAGATTTTATCATTAACGACGGAGAACGCATCTGCCAAATGGTAATCGCTCAGCACGCCAGAGTAAAGTGGCAACAAGTGGATGATTTGGATGAAACCGAAAGAGGTGCCGGAGGATTTGGACATACCGGTAAGCATTAGTAGAATGCTTTGTAGAGACACGATGCTTGCGTCTTTAATTGTACAAAATTATCATATTAAAAACGAATGAATTTTAAAAAATATATAACTGCTTTTGGTATCTTATTTTTACTTTTTCCGGTGGAAACTTTTTCGCAGGAAAAAGGATTGATTTTGGATGAAACCACGCGACGAAAATTCGATTATTTCTTTTATGGCGCCCTGAATGCCAAAACTCAAGGAAAATATGACGAAGCTTTCGATCTGCTCCAGCACTGCCATGCCATAGATTCTACCAATGCCAGCGTTTTAATTGAATTAGGTGCATATTACAGCTCGTTGGGTGAGAAAAATACCGCTTTAAACTATTTTCGCAATGCAGTAAAATACGATTCCACCAACTATTACTACAACATGATTCTTGCCGGAATGAGCAAGACACTTGACCAGAAACAGGAAGTTATCGATATTTATAACTTTTTACTAAAAACGTATCCCGATAAAGTTGACCTTTATTTCGAGCTTGCCAATGCTTATGCCGATAACGGAGAATTGGCCAAAGCTATCGAATCGCTTAATACATTGCAAAAATTTACCGGAGTATCCGATGCGATCGCGATTAATAAATTCCGTTTGTATAACATGATGGATCAAAAGGAGAACGCTTTTAAAGAAATTCAGGTTATCATCGGCAAAAATCCCGACAACGTGCGCTACCGCATATTAATGGGCGATTTGTACCTTCAGGATAATCAAACAGAAAAAGCACTGGAGTATTACAATCAGGCAAAACTTATCGAGCCCGAAGCTTCTTCACTCATCTTATCCATGGTTAATTACTACGAAAAAACAGGCAATAAAGCAGCCGCTATCGAAGAACTTCAGAAAGCCATCGTAAGTAGTAAAATGGAAGTGGATACAAAGCTTCAACTTTTAGCACGATACATTGCTGTTCTACGTCAAAACCAGCAAGATATAAAAATTGCCAATCCATTTTTTCAATCCATGTTTGAACAGCATCCCAATAACACGCAAATCAATATGATGTACGGCGATGTTTTAATGCTGCAAGATGATAAGAAAGGAGCTATGAATCAGTTTGAGATTTTCACCAAAGACAATCCTACCGATCCTGCCGGATACGAACAAATGCTTCGAATTGCTTTGCCAGACTCGCTTGCCCTCGACAAAGTAGTTGAAATTGCTCAAACCGGAATAAAAAATATTCCCACTGCACCCCAGTTTTACTTTTACTTGGGACTGGCAAGATTTCAGCAAAAAAAATACAAGGAAGCTTTAGACACGTATGAGCAAGGTTTAGAAAATGCCGAATTTCAAAGCCCGATGATCGAATCGGATTTTCACGGGCAAATTGGAGACATCAATCACACGCTGAATAAAAACGACGTGGCGTTTGAAAGCTACGAAAAAGCACTAAAGCTGAATCCACAAAACCTGCCTGTACTGAACAATTACAGTTACTATTTATCGTTGGAGAGGAAAAATCTGGATAAAGCGGAGCAAATGAGCGGAATAACCATTAAGGCGGAGCCTACAAATCCCACGTATCTCGATACTTACGGTTGGGTTTTATTTGAACAGGGTGCTTACACGATGGCAAAAATATACATCGAAAAAGCAATTGAATACGGAAAAGACGAGCTTTCGGCTGAAGTTTTGGAGCATTATGGTGATGTACTTGCCGTTACCGGAGAAACCGAAAAGGCTGTGGAACAGTGGAAAAAAGCCAGAGAGATGGGAGGCGATTCCAAAATATTAAACAAAAAAATCAAAAGAAAAGAATACATAAAAGAATGAAGTTTAAACACATAGCTATATTATTTTTTGCAAGCATATTAATATTGAGCTTACACTCTTGTAAAGCCAAAAAACAAATTGTTGCTGCCGCTCCGATCGAAGAAAAAGTAGATGCCGACTTGTTTTCCGACATTTTGAATAGCCAGTTTAGCTTCAAAACATTCTCATCGAGACTCAATCTCAATCTTTTGTCAGGAACAAAATCCCTAAGTTCCAAAGCCAGCCTCAAAATTGTGAAAGACAAAGCTATTCAGCTCTCTATTCAGCCATTATTTGGTGTAGAAATGTTACGCTTGTATGCCGATCCCGATAGTTTGTTGCTTTTAGACAGGATGAATAAACGTTACGTAAAAGAGTCTATCGAAGATATTAAAAAGATGTATCCCGTTGGTTTTGACTATAAAACACTCCAATCGCTTTTAACCAACCAGATGTTTGTATCGGGACAAACGAATGTAATTTACGCCGATTACGAAAAATTCTCTACAGGTCGCGTTTCCGATATGCATTATCTGCTGAAATCGGTAGATAAGAAGTCGGGAATCAAATACAGTTTCACGATTGACGGAAACGACCGAATTGCATTAACCCACATGGTGAAACCCAAAGATAACTATTCGATGAACTGGAAATACAACGATTTTGTTGTAAAAACTCAAAAGCCTTTCCCTCACAAAATGGATATTACCTTGGCTTCAACAAATAGAAAGGTAAATGTTGAACTCGAATTTTCAAGCATAACACTTGATGAAGATTTCGAACTTCAGGCCTCCATACCGGAAAGTTATACACGAGCAAGAATTGCAGATATTATTAAAATCTTAACAAACAATTGATGAGAAAATTCTGCACGATAGGGGTATTCTTGGTGTTTGCGTTAACTCTATTTTCGCAAACTCCACAAATTGATAATCTACAAAAACAGCAGAAAATATTGTTGGAGGAAATTCGAAACACCAATAAGCTTTTTCTCGATGTAAAAAAACAAACCACCACTATTCTTCAGCGCATAAACCTCATAAATAAGCAAATAGCTTCCCGAAAAGAAATGATGACACTGCAAAATCAGGAAATTGCGGTGTTGGAAAGAGAACAATCTCGCTTGGAATCGGAAATAAAACGGTTGAACGAGGAGTTAAAACAAAAGCAGGATAGTTATGCTAAAGCAATTCGGCTAATGCAGCGCAACCGAAGCGGACAAAACGAGCTGTTTTTTATTCTTTCGGGAAAATCGTTGGGCGAATCGTTACGCCGCATGCAATATCTGCGTGATTATTCTAAATGGCGCAAAAGTCAGGCCGAAGAAATTAAACAACAAAACATACAGTTAACCACTAAAAAAGAAGAACTTGCCAAAGCACAAGCAGATAAGCAAAATGTGCTAACCGCGCTCAAAGCCGAGGAGGCTAAATTACAGAAAGAGGAAAATACGCGTCAATCCGAAATGGCAAAGGCGCGTGGGAAACAACAAGAACTGCAAAAAACGCTTCAAAACAAACAGCAGCAAGCCCGAAAATTAGACGCTCAAATCGAAAAGCTAATTGCCGAAGAAGTTGCTCGTCAGGAACGGGAAGCCGAGGCACGTCGCTTAGCTGCGGAAGCCGAAAGAAAACGAAAAGCGGAAGAGGCTGAAGCAAAAAGAAAATCCAAAAAAGCTTCCCGAAAAGAACCCGATAAAAAAGGAACAACAAAGCCCACTAAACCTGATGTGAAACAACCCGACCCAAAAATAGAATCAGCAACTACGGTTGATGAAACGTTTAATCTGTCCAAGAACTTTGTTTCAAATCGCGGAAATCTGCCTATGCCTGTTACCGGAACGGTATCTATTGTTGGAAATTTCGGACAACGCAGGCACAGCGAATGGAATGTTACTACCAACAGTAATGGCATTGATATTCAGGCACAACAAGGCGCCAACATCCGTGCGGTATTTGAGGGAGAAGTATCTAAAGTGTTTTCCGTTCCCGGCTACAACACCTGTGTGATTGTGCGCCACGGAGATTATTATACGTTTTACGGCAATATTTACGATTTGTTTGTAAAATCGGGAGATAAACTGAAAACAGGTCAGTCGCTGGGGCGAATTTATACCGATCCCGACACTGGAGTAGCAACCATGCATTTTCAGCTGTGGCAAAAAACAACCAAACTGAATCCGGCGCCGTGGCTGAAACGATAATACGTAGTAGAGACGCGGCATGCCACGTCTCTACCTGAAATATTAAACATTTAAATCATGAATATTAAAATCAGACTCACCGTAATGAATTTTCTCCAATACGCCATTTGGGGAGCGTGGCTAATTTCGTTAGGCGCGTATTTGGGTGGTGGATTAAAGTTCTCGGGTGTACAAATCGGAAGTTTTTTTGCCACAATGGGCATTGCATCGCTTTTTATGCCGGGAGTTATGGGCGTTATTGCCGATCGATGGATTCCGGCACAAAAATTACTCGGCATTTGTCATCTTATTGCCGGATTATTCCTTTTTCTGGCAGCTCCGCAAACGGAATATGCACCGCTATATACTTATGTGCTACTGGCGGTAATGTTCTACATGCCCACTATAGCTTTATCAAACTCGGTGGCTTATACGTCATTATCTACAAGAGGATACGATACGATAAAAACTTTTCCGCCCATTCGTGTTTGGGGAACGGTAGGTTTTATTGTTTCTATGATCGCGGTAGATTTAATCCGCATCGATGGTATTCAGTTGTCCAAAACATCGTATCAGCTCTATTTTTCGGCGTTACTATCGCTGGTACTGGGAATTTACGCGTTCACTTTACCCAATTGCGAAGTAAGCAAAGGAGTTGGAAGCACATCTTTGGTTGATAAACTGGGATTGCGTGCTTTCGCGCTTTTCAAACAACGGCAAATGGCTATATTCTTTCTGTTTTCCATGTGTCTGGGTATCGCGTTGCAGATTACGAATGCCTTTGCCAACGATTATCTGACCAATTATTTCGGTAATATTCCCAAATTTGCAGGAACTTTTGGAGTAGAACATGCAAACATCCTTATATCGCTTTCGCAAATGTCGGAAACATTGTGTATCCTGCTTATCCCGTTCTTTTTGAGACGATACGGTATTAAAACCGTTATGCTGATAAGCATGTTTGCCTGGGTGTTGAGGTTCGGATTATTGGGAGCCGGCGATCCCGGATCGGGCGTGTGGATGCTGATTCTTTCCATGCTGATTTACGGTGTAGCGTTCGATTTTTTCAATATTTCAGGTTCGTTGTATGTCGAGAAAGTAACAGAACCGACAATCCGATCAAGCGCCCAAGGTGTTTTTATGATTATGACAAACGGTTTCGGTGCTTTTATCGGTTCGTATGCCGCCGGAAAAGTAGTCGATATAGTTGGTTGGCCAAATTCGTGGTATGTTTTTGCAGGATATTCACTATTGGTGGCATTCCTATTTATGATTTTCTTTAAACATAAACACGACAAAGCAGCCGGATAAATAGCTTGACAACATAAGACGAAGAGGAAATAATAGAACCACTTTCTTAGAAAATGACTTCTCGAAAAGACAACTTACAACTCCCCAATTCTCCTTTTCAAGAGAGCAGCGATGTTCTTTTTTCCTCTTTCTATCTTGCTCCTGTCGAGTATTACTCCGTACTTTTCCGCTCACAAAGCGCCATTATCGAAATTCACGATAACTATCAAAAACAATCCTATCGCAATCGCTGCATTATTGCCGGAGCAAACGGGGCGTTATCGCTGAGCATCCCCATCGAAAAACCCAATACACCAAAATGCGCAATGAAAGACATCCGCATTGCCGAACACGGTAATTGGCGACATCTGCATTGGAACACTATTGTTTCGGCGTATAACTCCACACCGTTTTTTGAGTATTACGAAGACGATTTCCGTCCGTTTTACGAAAAACAATATACTTTTCTACACGACTTTAACGAAGAACTGCGCCAACTCATTTGTAGTTTTATCGGTATAAAAACAGCCGTTTCTTACTCAAAAGCATTTTTCTTAAACGTGCCTAACGGAATAACCGATTGTCGCGAAACCATTCATCCCAAACATCCGTCAGATTTTGTTGCAAAACCCTATTATCAGGTTTTTGCCGAGAAACACGGTTTTCTACCCAATTTAAGCATTATTGATTTGTTGTTTAATATGGGAAATGAGGCGAGGTTGTGGTTGTAAGGTATAATTAATTTATTAAATGAATATCGTATCTTCTACCTAATAAGTAGTGGTCAGAATTTAGTTTATATTATTTGTTGGGATAAGTACTGCATTTTAAACCCCTCCGCTCGTTCCTCGCTCGTCCCCAGCCTCACCCCCAACCCCTCTCCCGTAGAGAGGGGAGCACGGGCTCAAAAACATCGAAGTTCACCAAAGTCTCTCCCTTTTAGGGGAGAGATTTAGAGAGGGGCGGGACATACAGAACTGATTAACTCTTTCTCAGATAACTTTAATCAGTTCTTATCTTCCCTTTTGATAAAGGGAAGTACCCGTCAGCTGACGGGGGATGGGTTAGAAGTGGAGAAATATAATCAACCAATAACATCAACTAATTTGTACTCATTACTTACTGCAATTAGTTGGAGCTGTCTTAAATACATTTTCCCTCATTTCCACGCCCCAAATATCATACAACACACCTCCGCTGTGTTAAAATTAACCTAAAATATTTGTTCTTTACAAAACTTTACTATCTTTGCAAATACCGAAATCAAACAAACGAAGATAAAATAGTGTCATTTCAACATTAATCTATTCAAAAAAACATTACAAAAGACAATGATAGGCGGTAAAATTTATATAGAAAAAACCAATCACCTTTTCCACACAATGGAAATAAGTGTTGATTTTTGTTATAAATATAGCATCTCCTTACCCCCCCCCATTAACATATTTTCACAAACAGGGTTTTCCTATAAGGGAAAACACCATTCCTCAAATCGGAAACAAGTATTCCCACACGGGAAAACATTATTTGTGTTTCCGGCGCACACAATTCCGTTCGGGAATGGAGCATTCCGCACTTCGGAATCAACCATTACCGCATGGGATTACTATACTCCTCACCCCGAAATCAACCATTCCCACTTGGGATTACCCTATTCCGCACTTTGGAGCCAACTATTCCCCTGCCGAATGGATGCACTCGGGATATGAGGAATATTGCAAACGTAACCATTTTATGTTTAACCCTATAAAAGTAGAATAAACTATGATTAAAAGTGTAAACCTAAAGGGAGTTTCCCACGATGATTTTTTTCAAATCATGAATCTTGCTCTTGCATTTCTAAAGAAAGAAAACTTAGAAGAGCTAAAGCTTTCGGAAATAGCTGCTGCTTTTGAAAAAGCATTTAACGTATATGACGAAGCATTTAAACAAGCCCGAAAAACAGGATTGGTAGATACTAAAAAAGCCATTGATATGGTTCGCGATAACTTGGTTATCGGATTTTACAGAACCGTAAGAGCATTGCTGCGCTTCCCCGACGAAGAGTTGCAACAAACAGCGCAACGCATTCTCGATGTATTGGATAAATACGGTGGAACAGCCATTGCCGAGATGCCCCAAGGCGCCGAAAGCACCGCCATAACCAATGCCCTACAAGAAATTACAGAGGCAGATCTTGAAACAATTGGAGCAAAAAGATGGGCAGAGCGATTGGGACAAGAAAATGATAGATTTATTGCCATTCACAAACAACAAACTGCAAAACAAGCCGAATATGTTACCGGACTGCTTGCCGATGAGCGAAAAAATCTGGACGACGAGTTCCGTCGCCTCTGCAAAAGCATCGACAGCCTTGCCTTTGTGTTTGGCGAAACGCCCTATCAAATCCTTGCCAACAACATAAACCAATTGGTGGCCAATGCACAACAAACCGAAAAGCAAAAAGCTACGGCAAGAGAAACGGCGAAGAAGAAAAGTCAAGAAGAAGAAACTAAATAATTGAGAAACAGTTTCTAAATTTAATTATGTAAATCATATAAAGTATGTGAAGTATGAGAAGAAAATTAACTCTATTTTTATCCCTATTTCTTATAACAATAGGGATTGCAAATGCCCAAACACGCGTGTCGGGCACAGTAGTTGACGAAACGGGAGAGCCCGTTATTGGAGCAACCATACAGGTAAAGGGTAGGCAGGCAGTAGGAACCGCAACCGATATTGACGGAAAATTCACTTTATCGGTTCCGGCTAACTCTACACTTGTTGTATCATACGTAGGCATGACAACACAAGAGGTAAAAGCTGCACCCAACTTAACCGTTACACTCAAATCAGATAGCGAGATGCTGCAGGAAGTAGTAGTTACGGGGATGACCGTTACCGACAAACGTCTCTTTACCGGAGCCGCAACAAAATTGAGCGCCGAAGATACAAAACTGGACGGATTACCCGACATTAGTAGAGCCCTCGAAGGACGTGCGGCAGGAGTTTCGGTACAAAACGTATCGGGAACATTTGGTACCGCACCAAAAATTCGTGTGCGTGGAGCAACGTCTATTTATGGAAGTTCAAAACCCCTTTGGGTGGTGGACGGAGTAATTATGGAAGATGTTACAGATGTAAGCGCCGATGCTCTTTCTTCGGGCGATGCTACCACCCTCATCAGCTCTGCCATAGCCGGGCTTAATGCCGACGATATTGAGAGTTTTCAAATCCTTAAAGACGGTTCGGCAACCTCAATATACGGAGCAAGAGCAATGGCGGGAGTAATTGTGGTTACCACTAAAAAAGGGAGAGCCGGAAGCAGTCGCATCAGCTACACAGGAGAGTACACGTATCGCATGATTCCAAGTTATGCAGAGTTTAATATCATGAACTCACAAGAACAAATGGACTTTTATCGCGAACTAGAAAGTGCCGGATACCTGAATTTTGCAGAAACTTACAGAGCCAATAAAAGTGGAGTCTATGGAAAAATGTACCATTTAATGAATCAATACGATTCTCAAACCGGAAATTTTACACTACCCAATACCCCCGAGGCAAGAGCAGCTTATTTGAAAGAGGCCGAATATCGCAACACCAACTGGTTCCAATCGTTGTTCAACAACAATGTGTCGCATAACCATGCCATTAGCCTTACTTCGGGAACAGAAAAAGCATCCTATTACACATCGTTAAGCGCCATGGTAGATCCGGGATGGACAAAACAAAGCTCCGTAAACAGATACACGGCAAACACAAACGCCACATACAATATTAGCAAACAACTCAGTTTAAATTTGATTGGTAACGCCGCATACAGAAAACAACGAGCCCCTGGAGCTTTAGCACAAGACATAGATGCCGTAACCGGTACGGTAAAAAGAGATTTCGATATCAACCCCTATTCTTATGCGCTCAATACATCCAGAACGCTGGATGCTAATGAGTTTTATATTAGAAACTACTCTCCTTTCAATATCTTGCACGAATTGGAAAATAATTATATCGATTTAAATGTGGTAGATCTTAGATTTCAGGGAGAGTTGAAATGGAAAATTTTACGAAATTTAGAAGCATCAGCACTGGGCGCGTATAAATTCTCCAGTTCTACACAAAGTCACCATGTTACCGACTATTCCAATCAATCGTATGCTTACAGAGCAATGGACGATGCCACCATGCGCGATGCAAACCCATGGCTATATACAGACCCGGACAAAGTGAACTCACTTCCCATTTCAGTGCTACCCAATGGAGGATTCTACAGAGAAACCAAATACACCATGCAGAGTTATGACTTTCGTGCATCGCTGAGTTACAACAATGTTTTTAACGAAAGCCATATTGTAAATCTATTTGGAGGTATGGAAGTAAACGCACTCGACCGCAGAAAGACATGGTTTAATGGTGCAGGTATTCAATATTCAATGGGAATGCTACCAACTTTCGACTACCGCTTTTTTAAACAAATGAGCGAAGAAAATGGAAAATACTTTAGCGTAGAAGATACACGAGCCAGACAAGTTGCCTTTTTCTCAACAGCCACATACTCTTATCAAGGCAGGTACACCATAAACGGAACCATCCGCTATGAAGGGTCGAACAAGTTAGGGAAAAGCCGCTCCGCACGTTGGTTACCCACATGGAACGTATCTGGAGCATGGAATATGCATGAAGAAGGTTTTTTCAACAATCTTCGCCCCGCACTCTCCAACTTTACGTTAAAAGCATCTTACTCTCTCACGGCCGATCGTGGTCCGAGTGATGTTACCAATTCTCGTGTAGTAATAGAAAGTACAAATCCTTGGCGCCCGTTTGCAGGAGTAAAAGAGTCCGGATTATATATCAAAGAATTAGAAAACAGCGAACTCACTTACGAAAAGAAACAAGAGCTGAATGTTGGAGTAGATATAGGATTTATCAACAACCGAATTAATTTGGCTGTTGATTGGTATAAACGAAATAATTACGATTTAATAGGCCACATTACTACCATGGGTGTTGGCGGACAAATTACAAAATATGCCAACGTGGCATCTATGAAATCGCATGGACTTGAATTCACACTTTCTAGCCAAAACATCGTAACAAAAAACTTTAAATGGAATAGTGATTTCATTTTTTCTAATGCAAAAAATGAAGTAACCGAGCTGGATGATAATAAACGAATAATGGATATGATTACCGGAACCGGATTTACCATGAAGGGATATCCCGTACGCTCACTCTTCTCAATGGATTTTAAAGGATTGAACGAAAACGGACTTCCTACTTTCATAAACGAAAACGGCGACTTAACAACCAGTAACATTAATTTTCAAGAACGAGTGAAAAAAGACCACCTAATTTACGAAGGGGCTACCGATCCAACCATTACCGGAAGTTTCGGCAATATATTCACCTATAAAAACTGGAAGTTAAATGTTTTTATGACCTACTCGTTTGGAAACGTGGTTCGCTTAGATCCTGTATTTAGCTACAGATACTCAGACCTTGACGCCACCCCAAGAGAATTTAAAAATCGATGGGCAGAAGCAGGCGACGAAAACAAGACCAACATACCCATATTGGCTCCAAAGCGATACCATCAGTTGGATTCTAGACTTCCGTATGCCTACAACGCATACAACTACTCTTCGGCACGAATTGCTAAAGGCGACTTTATACGGATGAAAGAAGTATCCATAGCTTACGACTTTCCCAAAAGCGTTGCCGAATCACTAAGAATGAGTAATGTATCATTGAAACTGCAGGCCACCAATCTGTTTCTTATCTATGCTGATAAGAAATTGAACGGACAAGACCCCGAGTTTTTTAATACCGGAGGAGTAGCAGCCCCAATTCCCAGACAATTTACACTTACATTACGATTAGGAATTTAATAAATAATCATCAGAATTATGAAGAAAATAAATATAAATACATATTTGAAAATTGTTGGATTAGTGCTTATCAGCGTTTTGGCTATATCTTGCGAAGAGTTCTTAGATACCGCACCCGACAATAGAGCCGAAGTAGATACCAAAGAGAAAATTACATCGCTGCTGGTATCAGCCTATTCAAACTACAATCCGGCAATGATGACCGAAATGTCCACAGATAACGTGATGGACAACGGGTCCAACTTCAGAGTAGATTATAAAGAACAAGAAGAAGCATACTTTTGGAGGCAAATTACCGAACAGCGAGGTGATTGCCCTAAAAGTATATGGGACGGGTACTATAAAGCTATTGCATCGGCCAATCAGGCATTGTCGGCAATAGAGGAAATGGGTAATCCCGACGAGTTGAAAGCCCAGCGAGGCGAAGCGCTCATCACAAGAGCATTCAACCACTTTACATTGTTAAATGTTTTTTCTTTACATTATAACCCGCAAACATCGGCACAAGATATGGGGATCCCCTATTCCGAAGAACCGGAAACAGTGCCGGTAGTAAAATATGGAAGAGGTGCCGTAGCACAAGCCTACGAAAAAATAAATAAAGACATTGAAGAGGCATTGCCTTTAATTGACGATAATATTTATTCCGTACCCAAATATCATTTCAACCGTAAAGCAGCTTATGCTTTTGCCGCACGCTTCAATCTCTATTACTTGAAGTATGATAAAGTAATTGAATATGCAAGCATAGCTTTGGGAGAGAATCCCGCATCTCTTTTGCGAAACATGCAACTCTATGCACCTTTAGGAGCAGACGATATACAAAACAAATACGTACAAGATAGCGAACCGGCCAACTTTCTTATCCTTCCTGCCTATTCTGTATGGGGACGTATATCCGCAAATTCTTACGGGCGCAGATATGCTCACAATAGAGTTATAACAGCAAATGAAACCTATTGGGCTATGGGTCCTTGGGGAACAAGCGGTTCCAGCGGTCTCCTTATTTCAAAACTCTACGGTGTGAATGAGCAAGTACGCTTTCCTAACTTCGACGAGTTTTGGGAGTACACCGATAAAGCTGCAGGAATAGGATACCCTCACACCGTGTGGGTAGCGTTTACGGCTGATGAAACCATCCTGTGTCGAGCCGAAGCGTATGCCATGAAAGGCGAATACGACAAGGCTGCCAGCGACCTCAACCTTTGGCAAAACAGCAAATGCAAGACAGGAGTGCCCACCCTTACTAAGGATAGAATTAATACTTTTTTCTCGTCAATAGACTATAAACCTATAAAAATAACAGCTGATAACCAGCGAACAATAAAGTACAAGCTAAACCCTCTGGGATTTAAAGTAGCAGAAGGCGATCAAGAAAACTTTATTCATTGCGTACTGCATTTTCGCCGGTTAGAAACAATACGCAGTGGCTTGCGTTGGTTCGATATAAAACGTTACGGTATTGAAATTGCTCACAATCACGAAGGAAAAGAAGACGACGTGCTTTTACTGGACGACCCGCGTCGTGCACTTCAACTCCCTCTAGAAGTTATAAGTGCAGGACTGCCTGCAAATCCTCATCAATAATAAAAAGAAAAAATTATGAAGAAGATACATATATTATTATTCGCGCTCTTATTTTTAGGAGCTTGTGCCGAAGATGAACTCAATCCCAAAAGTATTTTTGATCAAAAAGTTGAAAGAAGCGATTTTGATCAATGGCTTCTGAAGAATTATGTTGAAACATATAACGTTGAGCTCAAATACAGATTAGAAGATAAGGAGTCGCAAATGCAATACAACCTTACACCAGCCGACTATAACAAATCGATAGCTATGGCAAAATTGGCAAAATTCTTATGGTTTGAATCGTATGAGGAGTTATTGGGCAAAACTTTTATTCGGGCTTATTCTCCTCGTATAATACACTTGGTTGGCTCCTCCGCCTATAATCCGAATAGTGGCTCCAGAGTGGTTGGCACAGCTGAAGGCGGGCTAAAGGTTACTCTGTATGACGTCAATACGCTAAACATGAATGACTTGGATATTAATGAATTGAATAAAACTTTCTTTCATACTATGCATCATGAGTTTGCCCACATTCTGCACCAAACAAAGGAGTATCCGGTTGAGTTTAATCTTATTTCGGCCGAGAAATACACTTCAAGTGACTGGATTAATCTAAGTGATGCAGATGCCTTGAAAATAGGATTCGTCACTAGGTACGGAAGTAGCGAAACTCAAGAAGACTTTGTAGAACTAATTTCCATTTATGTTACCAGTTCGGCAACACAATGGAACAACAGGATGGCTGTTGCCGGAAGTACCGGAAAACCAATTATCGACAAAAAAATGGGCATAGTAAGAAATTATCTGAAAACATCTTGGGATATAGATATCGACAAATTACGCGATATTATTCTGCGTAGATCATCTGAAGTTTCAACTATTGATTTAACAACACTCAAATAAAATTTCGGACTTATGAACAATATAAAAAACATATTATTATTGCTGACAATATCATGTGTATTATTTTCTTGCACACATCAAGAAGAGAGTATATTTGAAGACTCGGCTACAACAAGAGTAGATAAATCCATAAAAAGAAATATCGAAATTTTGACCTCTAACGAGAATGGATGGGTAATGGAATATTTTCCGTCTCAAAGTCAAGCTTATGGGGGCTACACATTTCTAATGAAGTTTGATAAAGACGGAAAAGTAAAAGTAGCCGGAGATACTTACGATCAAAACGAGACAACCACAAGTTTGTACTCATTAGTGCATAGCGGGGGGGTGTTGCTTAGCTTTGATACATACAACTCTTTCTTTCATTTCTTTTCCTCACCCATAAACTCAGATAAGGTAGGAGCCGTAGGAAAAGGATTTGAAGGAGATTACGAGTTCTTGATTATGGAGTCTTCTGACGAAAAAATTGTTTTGCAAGGAAGGAAGACATCCAATGTCATCACTATGACACCGCTGCAAGCAGGTGTAAAATGGAATGAGTTCTTGAATAAGATACAAACAAACGGTGAAATTATAGACATGACACCTGAAATGGTGTTAACCGTTGACAATAAAGAGACTGAGTGTGCTAAGGGGAGGCGCCAACTAATAGTATCCTATAATGAAGATGGTAAATTACTAACCAAGAGTCTTCCTTATGTCGTAACAACTAAAGGTATTCGATTTTATGAACCTTCTACAATTCAAGGACAAGTTTTTAATGAACTAACACTCGCAGAGGATAAAGAATCTTTGGCAACAGCCGATGGCAAAATAAAGTTAACATTTATTTATCCGCCGCTAAACGAGCAATTGTCAAAAGGGAATTGGTACTTTGCCTACAGTGGATTGGGAGAAGTAGCCAAAAAGGCTTGGGATGAAGTAAGAAAAAATCCAACAGCTGCCGAAGAAATATTAGAATTAGCTATGCTTGGAAAAGATGGAGAGGGTAAGTATGGCTTTGCTTTTAATTCAGGCGGATATTCTGGGACGCTGTATTATAAGTTTACATTGAAAGACTCCAATAAAATAACTTATGAGTTTTTAAAATCAGGTAGTGGTAATGGAGTGTGGTATTTCAATAATGCCGGTTTTGGAAACTATCTCCAGCCAATTGCATTTTCCGCGCCAAAAACATTCACCCTCACGGCTGATAACGTGAAAACTCCCAAATGGATTAAATTAACGGACGATGCTGATTCAAATAATACATTTGTATTGTATCGTTCAGAGGTGAAAGATCCATATAATAAGTGAAAATATCAGTTTAAATTTTAAATGAGATATTATTGAAAGTATTTTAGCTTTTAATAGAGATATTCATAAACACTTATGTTAAAAAGATAAAGATGCAGTCTAAAAGGCTGCATCTTTTCTTTTTTAATACCCCACCAAGTCCTTCCTTATCTTTGCACCTTCAACATCAAAATTATGCACAACAAAACAAGAGTCCGCTTCGCACCCTCTCCTACTGGTCCGCTCCACATTGGCGGCGTACGCACGGCATTATATAACTACCTGTTCGCTAAACAACACGGTGGGTGTGTTCCACGCTTATCTGTTGGATTTTTTCTTGTTGGGTTTTATGCAGTTCAACATCTCCATTAAAATACAATTTCAGGTAATCTGCCATTCCCCCTTTACTTGAGGATTGGCTGATGCGACGAAGTCAATAGAGAGCAATAGGGGTAGGGAAATGCACCCATTACCCGCCTACTCCACTCTTAAATACGTTCTTTGGTTGGAAGTAAATCCTATGGAAGGAATACCCTCACGGGTGGATAACACATTCTTTTCTATTTTATATAAATACTTCGTTATTTCCCCTCTTGTGATGAGAGTAGGCGAGCTGTAGATAAGCAATGTGTCACCGTGTGTATAATAGTATGCCGATTTTCTGACGGTTTTAAATTTCTCTATCTTGCCCTCCTTGTTGTAAACGGGATCGAAACATATCCATAGCTCGCCGCTGGTATGATACTGTTTAAATGAAGTGTAGGGTTTACCATAGGAGTTGTCTGTCCATAGACCAATGATTTGTTTATCTCTTGCGTTTTTCTGAAAATCGCGAATAATGCTTTTGTCGGAACAAGCCGAAAAACCTACTATTACAAACGCTACGAGCAGGAGGGTGTGTATAAGATGCTTCATAATTGTCTAAATTTATAATATTAAGTAATGCCTTTTGCAGAACAGACTGTTGCAGAGATAGTTATTTATTTGGACAAACTTATCCCCCGCTTTGTTCAAATTTAGCGATAGCGTAATCCGTCAATAGTCAGACAAGCTTTGGACGCATAATAACAGGCAGTTTCAAACTGCTTTTGTTTTGGGTACAAACTGCAAATTTACGCCGATAATAATCTGTTTACTCAACTTTCAAATAGGTTCTGTCCACCTCTTTAGAAAACCCTAGAGTAGGTATATATCCCCAAAGGGATAATACATCCTTATCTATTTTATATAAATATTTCGTTATTTCTCCTCTTGTGATGAGAGTAGGCGGGCTGTAAATAAACAATGTGTCACCATGTGTATAATAGTATGCCGATTTTCTGACGGTTTTAAATCTCTCTATCTTGCCCTCCTTGTTGTAAACGGGATCGAAACATGTCCACAGCTCGCCGTTGGCATGATACTGTCTGAATGAAGTATGGGGTTTGCCATAAGAATTGTTCGTCCATAGGCCAATGATTTGTTTGTCTCTTGCATTTTTCTGAAAATCGCGAATAATGCTTTTGTCGGAACAAGCCGAAAAACCTACTATTACAAACGCTACGAGCAGGAGGGTGTGTATAAGATGCTTCATAATTGTCTAAATTTATAATATTAAGTAATGCCTTTTGCAGAACAGACTGTTGCAGAGATAGTTATTCATTTGGACAAACTTATCCCCCGCTTTGTTCAAATTTAGCGATAGTGTAATCCGTCAATAGTCGGACAAGCTTTAGACGCATAATAACAGGCAGTTTCAAACTGCTTTTGTTTGGGTACAAACTGCAAATTTACGCCGATAATAATCTGTTTATTCAACTTTTAAATAGATTCTTTTGTTAGTAGTGAACCCAAGACTAGAGATATCTTCACGTGTGGACAGCTCATTATTTTTTATTTCGTATAAATATCTAGTTATTCCACCACTTGTGATAAGGGTAGGCTTCACATAAACAAATAATGTATCAGCAACAGTATAATAGTAACAACATTTCTTAACTTCTTTAAATTTCTCTATCTTGCCCTCTTTGTTGTAAACGGGATCGAAACATATCCATAGCTCGCCGTTGGCATGATACTGTCTAAATGAAGTGTAGGGTTTGCCATAGGAATTGTCCGTCCATATTCCGATTAACTGTTTGTCTCTTGCGTTTTTCTGAAAATCACGAATAATGCTTTTGTCGGAACAAGCCGAAAAACCTACTATTACAAACGCTACGAGCAGGGTGTGCATAATGTGTTTCATAATTGTGGGAGTTTAATTGTAAATGGTTTTTTTGATATAGGTGTGGCTGCTGGAAAAAATATTGCCCGGCGTTACCGTGGGGCTATACCAAGGAGCTAAGCGGATGCCGTACTCTTTTTTTGCGCAATACCAAACGAGCGAAGCGCATTGAAATCTGCGGGGGGCAGCCCATTTTGAAATAAGCAAGTATCCGCCTCCGGCATACTTAACGCCAATATATTCTCGTGCCTTTATCGCCAATCTTTCGGGATTTATATGCTTGGACTCTTTGTAGAATCCGGATCGAAATCCACGCCATCTCCATTTTATCTTCCAATCTTTTATTCCCATCACATACATCAGGCCTGCATTTGACCAGTTTCTGACTTCTCTATTTATCACTTTATACTCATCATTTTTCCATGCTTCAATCGTTCTCCCTCGAAGAATATCATCCTCTGTGGCAACACTTTTATAATCAAAATCAACAATGCCGCAATGACCAACCATATAATTTCTATTGAATGGATTGAAAATCTTCATTATCCCACCTGTTACCGGAAATAGGATGGGAACAACCCAATTAACGGCGGCATTATGAAATTTATTTCCCGTTCGGTTTGGTATTGTTACCAAAATGTCTCCTACTTTAGTATCGGCATCCTTTATGCCTTGTATCAAATTATTCTTGATAGTGGTTCCCTCAGGAAGTGCGGCTTTATCTTTTGCCGACAGTTGATCCGCTGAGAGTATATACCAATTGCCAGTATCCATGTTTATCTTTGCCGGATTTGGAGGAGTTAAAGGACTCGGCGGTGTAGGAGGAGTTGGAGGTAAGGGCGGGTTTTGAGGAGGTACCGGATTATCCGGTGTTTTTGGAGGAATAGGGAACCCTTCGGGCGGATAAGGCGTACCGGGATATATCTCATCAATTGGCGGAAGATAAGGAGAAGTTTCTGAACCGTTATGGTTTCTGTCGGCAACACCCGCACCAAGATTTACCGAATAAAAGATTTCACAAA
The DNA here is from genome assembly GCA_030538215.1 of Bacteroidia bacterium. GTDB lineage: Bacteria > Bacteroidota > Bacteroidia > Bacteroidales > Dysgonomonadaceae > Petrimonas. Next base: position 542 of record JAUNUM010000028.1, on the reverse strand, counting down.
AATCTTCATACGATATTTTTGAGGAAGCATTACTGCCGGATGCTCTTGTTGTAGGTATTGTTTGATTTTTCTGTTTAATTTGATTCAATGTCTCTTCTTGAATATAACTGTCTTCTAAGAAATAGGTCATAAACTCGGGGTTTTCGTTTAATTTTTTAACCAAATCCCTTTTCTGGTCTTCCATATAGGCAGTTATAAAATCATTGATTTCTTCAGTGGACATATCCAGCATGCTCCGTCCAAGTTGGGTTTCGTTGTCTGTTATATCTAAAGATAAAAATTCAATTTCAATGGGGCTTATTTCGGCAACGGTTTCTCCGTTTTTTAAACTTGCCCTAACCCCATCATTTGTAATAAATGATTCTATTAAATACAATGTTTCTTTTTGATTTTCTACATACTTATCAACCAAATTATTTATGGCTGCATTTGCCGATCGGCTCTGTGTTCCCTTTTCAAGAGTAGTTTGTTTTGGGGATTCTGATACTGTGCCTATTTCACTACACGAAAAGAATAAAACGCTCAATAGTAAAAAGAGATAA
>JAUNUM010000027.1:1159-33781 GCA_030538215.1 Bacteroidia bacterium | reverse complement strand
AAATCGTGTCGATTTATTTATGAATACTATAAACTAATTTGTGTTTGGCACTTACTTGTGATGTCTGCGGGAAATTTATTGTACTTCTATCGTTCATTAAAATTAGACTATTTCTCGCTATGGCAAACCTTAAACGAGTTTAGCTTTGCTCATTTAGCTTAACGAAACAGTTCGTTTTTCAGCATTGCTTTGAAACGCCAATTCAATAATCATCATCACATTACGTGCTTCTTCGGGTTTAACGGCAATTTCAGCTTTTCCTAAAATCGCATCGCGAAGATTGACGAAATATTCCCGATAATCGCCGTGCTCACTCTCCACTTTTCCCTGAATTTTCACACCGTTATAATCCGTGTTAATTGTTCCCCAAATTTCTTCGGGTTCACGCCCCCAATCTTTTCCTTGCGGAATGGCTCCGCCATCAATCGTGGCTTCCTGCACATCAAGACCATATTTCACATACGAACCATTTGTGCCGTGAATCATAAAAGTTGGCCCGGGAATTTTACATAGCATCCCCGATTTCAGTGTGGCGGTAAACGCTGGATAGTGCAATCGCACATCGAAATGATCATCGGTTTTTGCCCACGGACGTTGCGAATTAATTTCGGCGGTTACAGCCACTGGCATTCCAAAAAACCACAGCGATTGGTCGATAAGATGCGAACCCAAATCGTAAAAAATTCCCGAACCCGGAAGCGGGTTTTCGCGCCATGCTCCACCGGGACGCGGTTCGGCACGATATCGGTCGAAATGCGTTTCATAATCGCGAACTTCGCCCAGCATTCCGCTATCGAGCAGTTTTTTTACCGTTTTTGTATCGCTCGTAAAGCGGCGATTGTGGTAAACAGTAAGAATTTTCCCTTGTTTTTTCGATAATTCTATCAACTCATCGGCTTCGGCAACAGTTACGGTAAACGGTTTTTCCACCACTACGTGTTTTCCGGCGAGCAAAGCTTCTTTTGCCCAACAAAAATGATCGGTATTGGGCGATGTTACGATAACCAAATCGATATCGGACGCGTTTACAATGTCCTGTCCGTTGGGTACAACGGTTGTTGAGGGATATCTATCGTTAATCATTTTTATTCGGTCGGGATGGCTTGTGCTGATTTTGGTTAGCTCAAAACCTTCCACTACGTCGATAAACGGTGCGTGAAAAACTCTCCCGGATAATCCGTATCCGATAATGCCTGTGCGAATGATAGTTGACATATTTTGTAGTTTTTTGATCGTTAGATTTTCAAAGATAATCAATTAATCTGATAAAAGGAAGTGGATAAGTTGACGTGTTGCAATTGCTCGATGACTGATGGTGTTTTTTACGTTATCGCCCAATTCGGCAAACGTTTTGCTGTATCCATCAGGGAGAAAAATGGGGTCGTAGCCGAACCCGGCGGTTCCACGTTTTTCCTTTATAATTTCACCGTTTATTATACCTTCAAAAAAATGCTGTTTACCATTCAACAACAAAGCAATAACAGTTCTAAAACGGGCTTTTCGATTTTCTTTTCCCTGCATTTCCCGCAGCATTTTCTCCATATTATCCTGCGGATTACAATTTTCTCCCGCGTATCGCGACGAATATACGCCGGGTGCACCGTCTAAAGCGTCCACTTCCAAGCCGGTATCGTCGGCAAAGCAATCAAACCCAAACTTATCTTTTATATATCGGGCTTTTATAAGCGCGTTTTCTTCGAGCGTTGTGCCGTTTTCTTCGATATCATCGTGGCAATCAATGTCCGAAAGGCTCAGAATTTCTATTTTTCCCGCGGTAATTTTGCGGATTTCGTCGAGTTTATGTTGGTTGTTGGTGGTGAAAACTATTTTCATTATTTGTTTTGTTTGAGGTTGTTGTATGGGGGCATAGAGGAACACGGAGATTAAAATTTCGAATGCACAATAGAGTTAAAAACACATTGTGCATTCAAAATCTGTCAAAACAATTTGTATTACTTGGTTCCCTACTTCGCAATTATTTCAAAAACATCCACCTTTCCGTCCAATTGCACTTTGGCAGCTCCGTCAGCCACCGCCACGCGTGCGAAAGGAGTTTCAATCGCAGTCTCTGAGAGCAGTTTGCCCGCAGCATCCCATTGTTTGAATGTCACCGATGTTTCGGGTTGATTCATCAACAAAATGTATTCGTGCGTGCCTTTGAGCACATCGAACGCGAGAGCCGATGTGTTCGCAAAGAAGGTACTCGGATTGCTGTCGAACGCATACAAAGCCTCTTGCGGATTTTGGGTTTCGATGGCAAAGCCGATGTTCTCTACCCGAAGTGGATTCAAGTCGAACGAACGAACGGCAGCATAGTTGCTTTTCTTCGACTCCAATCGTCGCAGGCGTACGTAGCGCGCCTTCACCGGTTCGCCCGTCCAGTGGATGATGTATTGTTTGTTCATATCGTCGATGAGTGTTGTCCACGTTTTTCCGTCAGCCGAATATTCCAACAAAACGTGGTCGAAATAGTCCACATCGTCCACCGAGTTTCGTCCTTGCAGAATCGAAATCTCACGCACATCGCGCACAGCACGCAGATCTACCCCAATCCAATCGTTCGCTTTTTGCGAGATACCCGATGTGTAGTAGGTGGCTGTGTCGTTGTCGAGCATCAGTTTGGTTTGAATGGTGGATGAATTGCCAAACGAACCGATTCCTTTGTAGTCTTTCGGAACCTCACCGGTGAGTTTCTTCAAGAAACCGTGAGCCATATCGTCCATCGCGTTTTCGTAGAAGGGTTGCAGTTTCATTGTACCCGATTTGTGAGCATCGTAATTCTCCCGATCGGTCTTGCTCATCAGGTTCTTCACGTAGTTGTTCCAGAACGAGGCATCGTCTTTTCCCGAGCGATAGATGCGACCGAGTTCGATGGCGCGTTTGCCTCGAGAGCCGAGCTTCCCGAATTCGGTGAGCCACGGTTGCAATTCGCCCAAGAGGGCTTTGTTGTCGCATCCTTCTTGCAGTTGAGCAGGCACCTTCTCGATCTTTTCAAACTCTGCTTCGAGGGCTTGTGCTGCGGCATCGTCCCAATTTGCGATTCTGAAAGTTGTGGTTTCCCACGATTCGTCGCGGCGATAACCATTTTCGGTATCGGCTGAGTGAATGGCAAAGGTGCGGTAGGCATCGTGAGCTTCGGGCATCATCTCCACGAGTCCGCGTTCCCAGCTGTCCATCGCATTGTAGGCTGCGATGTTCCATCCGTAGTCAGCCACACTGTACAGTGCCAACTTGGAGGCTTCGCCGTGCTCCATTGGGTTGCTGATGACTCCACAAACCTCTTTTTCGGTGAGCGATGTGTTGAGTCCGTACACCGGCCCCTGCATCAGGATGTGACGCACGTAATCGGTTACGGGGTAGTTCCACCAAAAGTAGGCGGGGCGTTTGATGCGAGAGTTGATGAAGTCGAGCGTTTCGGGCGTGAGGTCGCTACACACCACGTCACCCGTCCAAAACACCTTTATATCGGGGTACAATGTGTTTCCGTAAATGGCAAGACTGCCTTTCGGTGTGGGGTTTGCCCACAGTTTGGAATAATCGGTGGGGCACACGGTGAGGGGCGACACATCGCCTTTGGCGTGAACAAAATCATCGGTCAGGCGATTGAGCAGTTCGGTTTGTTTCATCGGATTGGTGCCTTCGCCCTCAATATCGTCGAAGAAAATAGCAAAGTGTCGCACGCCAAGGTCGTACATCAGGTTGAATTTATGCACCAAATTATTGTAATCCTCTTCGTTCCACTTGATGTCTTTTCCCGGATGAATCGCCCACACAAAATCCACGCGGTTGCGGTTGGATGCTTCCACCAAGTCGCGGATGTTCTTCGCTTCTTTTTCGGGGTAAGGCAATCGCCAATTGGGTGAACTGTGGTAGGGATCGTCTTTGGGGCCGTAGAGGTAGGTATTCATTTTGAACTTGCCGTAGAAGTCGATGAGCGACATACGCACCTCGTGCGACCACGGATTACCGTAAAAACCTTCCACCACGCCCCGATTGGGCAAGTCGGGATAATCGTTGATGGTGAGGAAAGGCAGTTTGCCGTCGGCCAACGCAGGGCTTTCGATTAATTGCCTGAGGGTTTGAATGCCGTAGAAAGCACCTCGCTCGTCGTACCCGATGATGCGAATGCCTTTCTTGTCGATGCGCATCGAGTAGGCTCCCGATACATTTTTGACACCGTTTTTGGCAGCCAAATTCTTTCCGAAATCGATGGTGAGACGGATACCTTTTTTGCCGAGCTTCACAAAGCTGAGGTCATTGGCAAACTTCTTTTGATTGTCTTTCAGCACAATGCCGCCCGAGACATCGAGTTTGGCAACGTCGCTCATCTCTATTTGGTGAGGCGTTGGGTTGATGATGATGCCTTTGTGATCGATTTTCTTGCCGGGCACTGCCAATACGTGTTGCGACTCGGAACGTTGTGCCGATAAATCGAAATCGGCTTCTTGCGCCGATAAGCCACCGCTGAGCAAAGCACACGCGATGCCGATGGTTAGTGTTCTTTTTAAGTTTGTCATATATTTTATTTTTGTTTTATTTTCAGTGTGTTGCGGAAAAGGGACACAGAGTTGCACGGAGTTAGCACAGAGAAACACAGAGATTTCAATTATGCATTATGCATTATTAATTCTGCATTATTTACCTCATCTGTTTCTTTCGCGCAAAATACGTTCACGTTCTCTTAGTTTTTTATTTTGTTTTTATTTAATTTTCCAATAGCTCGTTAAATCTTCATTTAAAGTGCTCATAATAAGCTGATTACATCCAGGCATTTTAAATATTGTACTTGATTAATATTCAGCATATTATAAAGATTATTTTAAAAACTTACCGAAGTATTGTTTTCAATGTGTCGTGGAAAAGGGACACAGAGTTGCACGGAGTTAGCACAGAGAAACACAGAGGTTTCAATTATGCATTATTAATCCTGCATTATTTACCTCATCTGTTTCTTTCGCGCAAAATACGTTCACGTTCCTTTAGTTTTTCTTTGCGCAACTGTTCTTGTTCTTTTAATTTTTGTTTGCGTTCGCGCTCGCGCTGCTTCAACTCTTCCTTTCGGGCTTTTTCTTTTTGCTTCAATTCACGTTCACGCTGTTTTATCAACTCTTTGCGAGCCTGTTCACGCTCTTTTAAAATCCTTTCCCTATCTTTTTTCGACAAAACATTATCGGTCTGTTTAAGCGCTTCTTCCGCTTTTTGTTCCAATTCGATCTGGCGTTGCTCAATGGTCAGCTGCTCAGGCTGCTTTGGAGCTTGTTGCTGTGGAATGACAATTGGTTTATCGATTTTTTCAGGTTCCAAAGGTACAACTTTTTCAAGTTCGGTAACCGTTTCCGGCCTCTTTATCGGGACAATTACCTGAACGGAATCAGTTGTTGTTTTATTTAACACTGTGTTATAGAAAGCGATGTATTCAGCAATTGATTTTCCGGTGTTGAGCAATTCCAAGTTTTCATCGGAAATAACAAGCGGAACGATGTCCGAAGAGATATTTTGCCGAAAAACAGAATCGGCAGCAATCATCGCGGCGTATCTATCGGCTTCGTCAAACGAGCGGAACGGTTTTATTTGAAGCGCTTCGTAAGGTGAAATACGCGTGTAAGCCGTATTGAAAGTCCGGATTTGGAAGTTGGAGAAATTGAAATCGGAAACGGCAAAAAGCAATTCGTTTTTCTTCACTGTATGTGTCGGAAACAGTAAAAGATAAGAGTGCGCGATATTCTTTTTACTCACGAAAAATAGAGAATCGGAAGCGATTTCCGGCTTTTTTGAAGCTTGCCAATTAATTCCCGAAACGGCAGAAGCGTTTGTTGCCAGTATTCTTCCTTCCGACAAACCGTCTAAAATACTTTGTCCCAATTTGCTTTCCTCGCTATCAGGATGTTTCGCCAATAAATCTTTCAACGACGTTTCCAGATTTTCGATATCGCCTTTTTGTGCAAAGGATAGCGAGTGTAAAAGTCTGAATTTTGGCATTAGGCCACCGTTTGAAAACAGCTTGAGCGCTTGCTCATAATTTTGATGAACCTCTTCGGCTCTGCCTTGTTGATAAGCTTGATAAGTTCTCTGATAAAGTGAATCTTGCTGTTGTGCAAAATTTCGCATAACACGTTCGTAGCTGGGATCGGACATCGAAACAGCATTTTCGCTTTCGGGAAACTCCGAAATAATTTTCGACTTATAGCCTTGCGCTGCGGAACGGTTACCGGCTTGCAAATTCATTAGATAAAGCTGATAGTAAATATCTTTTCGGTACTCACTCTCGGGAAAGTCATTCAAATGGCGTTCAAATAGCTTGGTAGCAAAATCGAAATCTTCGAGCCGATCTTTCGCTACTTTTCCTCCTTCAAAAAGTCCATTTTCGATAATCTTGTCCGACTCTGCTTTCGCTTCCGGAGAAACGGGGAGTTGCTGCAAATAAAACTCAGCAGTGTAAGGATCGAGACTGGACGAGGGGGCGAGGGGGCGACTTGGTGACTCGGTGTGGGCGCTATCGGGTGAAAGCATGTTTTCTGTCAATCCCGTAGAGCTTTGCGAACGCCAATTATCTTGCAGAGATCGACTTCCCCAACGGCGGCGGAATTCACTTTTTCCTTGTGACACAAGTTGTGGATTGTAAAAATAAAATTTTCCCTCCACTCCTCGATTTGCCAATGCCACAGCTGCTTCGGCTACTGATGGCGATTGTTTTTCGACACCTATACCACGTGCCTGTTGTTCAGATAAATATGCATCTCTTTCCTTGCCATATTCTCTTTTTCGAAGTTCGGTAATGTGAACGTTGATAATTTTCAATTGCTCAATTCGGGGAAGTTGCGCCAGATGTTGCAAACTATCTTGTTCGGCAACAGCGGAAAGATGTGGTGCTAACTCACCTAATACTTCCGCTCGAAACTCAACTTGCGGATACTTTTCATTGTTTTTGGGCAGTGCAACTAATGCTTCGGAATATCTTGGTTCAGCTTTAACAAATTCTTTTTTGTCAAAATAAATATCACCCAATGCAACTTGTGCTAATGCTTTATCAATACCATTCCGAGCACCTTTTTTCTCTGCCAGCAAATAGTTTTCGATAGCTTTTTCGATATTGTTTTGCGAGAAATAAATATTGCCGATAGCGCCGTAAATTTGGTCAAGATAATCTTTGTTTTTCGCGCTCCTTACCATTTTTTGCAAATCATCGATAATTTTCGAATCGCTGCCTGTAACTTGCGACTGAGCCATAATCGCGTTAAACGTAACTTCGTAAGGCGTATTCAATTTCTGCAGCCTTTCAAAAGCCCGATAAGCATTTTCTTGTTCACCCAAGTTAGTATATAACTGGCCCAACAGAAACTGCAATCTTCTTTTCTGAACACCGCTTCGCTGATTATCGACGGTTTGAGCCAGATAAGGTATTGCATCGCGATAATTTCCTTCGCGCAACAACAGAGAAGTATAAAATTCGGCAAAAAGTGCTTTTAAATCTTTTGGCAACGAGCGTGCCTGCAAAGTAGAAGCCATGGTTTGAGCATCCGAAAACCAATTCATTTCGGTGTAAGCACGCATCATCCAGATTTGCGCTTCGGAAACCACATCAATATCGTAATTAAAAAGTCGTGCCGTTTGCGAAAATACCGAAACGGCCTCGGCATAATCTTTATTCTGCACATGCGCTTTTCCCATCAATAGCCACGCACGGTCGATAAACGGATTAAATTCGTTTTGGCGAAGCCAGTCGCGATATTCCTGTGTGTTCGGCTGTGAGGGATCACGGCGTGGTTTTACCGTGATAGAATGCTCCTGAATGGCTTTTGTCATTTTTTCGACAACCCCGTCGAAAGGACCACCCAATTGCTTTGCAACAGTATCGTTTAAATTGGAGCTGTTGGGATACATCGGAAGCAAATCGTGATAGTTATCCTGTTGATTGTCAATTAACGATTGCAATGTTTGCTTGTAAGATTCTTCGGCATTGAAATAAATATTATAGCGGGTAGTTAGTTCGTGATAAGCACGCGTAGCGGGGGTATTCTTTTTTGTGGAACAGCCGAAAATGAGCGTGATACATACCACACTCAAAAGGAGAAATCGTATATTATCTTTCCTTTTCAATCGCTACGTTTTTTCGAGTAATTACTACATTGTAAATAACTCAAAAAATGGGATTTTATTGTGCAACTGATTTAGCTTTGAAGCAACTGCTATTTATAAGAATAAGCCGCATATAGTAAAAAAACTATAGCGGCTTATATCAGAGAATGAAAACTTTAATAGAAGTTTCCTACTGTAAAATACTTTAACATCTCTATTTAGCTCCTTGTCCGGCAACAAGAGGCCATCCAGGATTTTGATAAACTACGGATGTTTCAAACTTAGTTTTATCCGATGCTGTTAAACGGAACACATCCATTCCAATAGGCTCTAAATAGTGCGCAGGAGTGAATAAGAAACCTTTTTGAGCAGCAATGTTGTTGTTTTGAGTAATTTTTTCGTATGGTACGATATAATTACTTAACTCTTTAGAGGACATTTTGTTTTTTTCCGTATCAAGAAGTAGTTCTTTTAATTCATTTTCATACACACTTCCCCAGAAAAGCATACCCTCTACGCGATAAGGAGTATCTTTGAGTTGATCCAATGCACGCCAACGCTTTAAGTCTTCCCAACGGAAAGCTTCTGCAGCAAGTTCATTACGACGCTCACGACGAATATTGTACAACGTTGCATCAATAAGTTTGCCTTGCGAATAGGCTCCAAAGTCGCCTTTGGCTTCTTGAGCCATATTGGTGGCGGCGATGGTTTTATTGAAATCTTCATTTACTTTGGCACGACGACGCAACGCCTTCCAATAGTTACCTGCTGTAACATCTACACTTCCGTTTTTTTCATAAGAAGCCTCCATATAGATCAGCATAGCTTCGGCACCGCGGAAAACGATACCTCCACTGGTTCCTGAATGATGATCTTGAGCCATTGTTGGAGAATAGTGTTTACCTTTTTTTATAATATAACCGGTTGTGGCTTGGCTTCCCGCATCTCCAAATATAAAACGAATAGTTGACAAATCAGGTGTTCCATCGGCTTTGTAATAGTTGATATCGCCCGGTTTTTTTGTAAAAATTTGAATACGAGAATCTCTCCCCTCTAATGTTTTATTAACACCTTCTTTTTCCCAGGCAGCATTATAACCTGAACTTGCGGCGTATATGGGTAAACCATTACGCATTAAAAAAGAATTAACCATTCCTCTTGTCCAACCCGAACCACCACCGTTTCTTTCCAACTCCATTTGAAGATTATTGACAACCCCTGCTTGTTTACTAAAATCTTTCCACATCAATATCTCTTTGTAGCCCTCCATATTTTCATCGCAAAACATGGTGTAATACGGATTAAGAGAATTATACGACACATCCATTCCTTCTTTAGCATCAGTGTTTTGTGCTAAATTATCAACCATTTGGTCTCCTACGGTTTTTGCAGAATTCATGGCCTCTGTTAAGAAGAAGTCAATTTCAGTATCGATGTTAAATCCGCTTAAGTCGGCAGAGTTGCCCGGCCAGCCCGCACCGCCAGGAACAAACGCTGTTCCTTTGTGATGTTTCAGCCAAGTGCCTTCAAACAGTGCTACGCGTGCACGAAGCAGATGTGCCACATTTTTTGAAATTCTATTCTTTCCGTTTGGAGGAGTGCTCATTAATAAAGGAATTGCTTTGTCTAAATCTTCCATAATAAAACGAGCCACTTTATTTCGAGGACTACGTTTGCTGGCTTCAATCAGTTTACCTTCTTCGTCTTCCAATACTGTGGTAACAATTGGGAAATCGCCAAAAGCTACCAATTTTTTATAGTAGTTATAGGCTCTGATTACATACATTTCACCAATATAATGTTTCGCAAGGCCTTGATTACCTGCAATTTCTCCTTTTTCGTATTTAGGCAATACATTTTCGAAGAAATAGTTTGCCGCGCGTATCTTGTCCCAAGACCAATCTCCTGTTCCTGAGGGAACTTTCTTTTGCCCGGGTTGCCAAAAATCGGGATACCCTGTTCCTGCTTGGTTGTCGGTATGATTATCTAATCCGAAAAGATTTATACCATAACTGTCGGTAACAGTTGTGAAAGGATAATCTTTGATAGTATAAGCCGACAAGTCGTCTACTGTTCTAAAGAAAAGCTGAGGTGTTGGCTTATCTAATGGTTCCCTGTCGAGAAAATCGTTACAGCCAGTAAATATTACCGCTGCACACACCAATATAAATAGTTTAATATATTTTTTCATTTCGTTTAATTTTTATAAAGTTACACTAAGTCCGCATGAAAATGTTTTTGACAACGGATAAGTTGAGCCATCCCATCCTCCTACACCAATAGTTTCGGGATCATACATTTTTAATTTGGTAATTGTAAACAGGTTTTCTCCCGAAACAAAGATGCGTAAATTTGCCACACTGAACTTCTGAGTGAGAGATGCCGGCAATGTGTATCCTAATGTAATGTTTTTGATACGAGCATAAGCCGCATTTTGTAAATAACGTGTTTGAGGATTACGGTTTCTTCCATTTTCCAACGGACGTGGATAATATCCATTTACGTTAGCCCCTAATCCACTTGTAGTGCCTTCGGGACGGAAATAGTCGAGATGCTCTTTAAAGAAATTGGCTTGCCAATATCCTACAGCACCCCAGAATATAGTGGTTCCGCCACCCGGCATATAGTCACGTTTGAGCGTTCCTTGTGTAAATATCTTCAAATCGAATCCTTTATAAGCAAAATCAAGATTTAAACCAAAATTGTATCGCGGTGTAGAGTTTCCGATAATTTTCACGTCTCCCGGCTCATCTAAAGTCTTTCTTCCAAAATCAATTTTCCCGTCTCCATTTATATCTTTATACATAATATCGCCTACACCCCAGTTGGAGCCCAATGAGTTTTGCGCACCGTTTGCCATGCTTGCCAAGTGAGCTTGCATTTCCGCATCGGTTTTAGCAATTCCCACGGTCTCGTATCCCCAAATATCACCGTGTTTGGCTCCCGAATAATACATGACCTCATTATCTTTATTCCAAAAACTTCTTGATGGATTAGCATATTTGTCGATTACTACTGAGTTATCCGACAAAGAGAGTGTAGCGCCATATGAAAAGTCTTTAATTTTATCACGCCAATTTAGTTGTATTTCCCATCCTTTAGATGTCATGTCTAAATTGTTAACACTGGGAGGATTTTTACCTAATATGTTAGGTAGTTCCGGCGCCGGTCCAACCATATCCAACGATTTGCGCTGGAACCAGTCGAAATTCATATTCAATCGGTTGCGGAACATAGAAAGGTCGAGCCCAACATTAAGGGTTTGTGTTCTTTCCCATGTGAGCAGAGAAGATACTAAACCACCCTCAAAAGCTATATTAGGTCTCTCGCCATTAAGCAACCAGTCTCCTTGTTTAAACCTACCCTCATTGTCTCTGTTATATTCTATGGTGTGATAGAACGGATACCAATTGTCTGTATTTTGGTTACCCAACTGTCCCCACGATGCACGCAGTTTCAAGTTACTCATAGTGTCTGTGTAATCTTCAAAGAAAGCTTCGCGAGCAATATTCCATCCAGCAGAGAAAGAGGGGAACCAATTCCAACGTTTGTCTCTCAAGAAACGTGACGTTCCGTCATAACGCAAGTTGGCTTCCAATAAATAACGTCCCATGTAATCGTAATTGATACGCCCGAAAAAGCCGGCAGTGGCCCAGTGTCCAAATCCACCTGATGTTTTTGGATTAAGAGACGTTGTATTTAGAGTTGGCACACCCGATATAATGGTATTTTGGGAGGCATTTATGTCTCTGTTTTTATACACTTCTGCCTGAAAACCAAGCAATCCTTTTAAGTTATGTCCTTCTCCTAACATTTTTGTATATTCGGTGTAAATGTTGGGATTGAAAAAGTTGCTTCTTGCTCCATATTCCGATACTCCATCTACTTCGTTTGCAATGGCATACGGTATTTTGTTCACATCGTAAGCATACGCTGTTAGCCACTCTCTGTGCGTAAAAGTAGTTCCTGTTCTGTAATTGAGTTCGATATGTGTTTTCCAGTCTTTAATCGGTTCCAGCACAATATTCAATTGCTGTGTAAGCAGGTCACTTTGCGATCTTTCACGTCCACCGTCTTTGATTTGATTTATTTTAGACGGTTCGTTGTAAAATCCATTGGGATCTTTCAACGGTATAGTTGGCCAATAACGAATCATATCGAAATAAAATACGTTCCAATGGATGTCGTTTCCTCCTGTAAAAGAGGGAGCATCATAGTCTGAACGGCTAAAACGAGCTGTATAACCAACGTTTGCCCAGTTGGTAAGTTGTGCATTTATTTTTGCTGTAAAAGCATAGCGCTGCTTGTTATCGTTTCCGTGTACGAGCAATCCTCCCTGGCCCAAGTAGTTTCCTGAAAGGTAGTATTGAGTTGCTTCATTTCCTCCATTCACACTAATTGAATGTTCTTGTGTAAAGCTATTTCCAAAATGGGTTCTTAGCCAATCGGTATTGCCCGTTGGCATAATATCTTTACGCTCGGGGTCGTCAAATGAATTCCAGCGTCCTCCACGTTCCCACATGAATTGTTTAGAGTTTCCTTGCTGAAACTCTAAAATTTGTTTCAATTTCTTATCACTATACATGGGCGCTTGTCCGCCATTTCCCAGCATGTCGTTGATAGCCAAGGCAAAGCTATATGAATCTGCTGCAACAGGCATATTTAGCGGAGAAAGAAAGCGAAAACTGTTATTGTAGTTAACAGAAGGTTTGCCCGATTTTCCTTTTTTAGTGGTAATCAATATAACACCTCCGGGTGCACGCGAACCATAAATAGATGAAGCCGCAGCGTCTTTCAATACCGAGATAGTCTCAATATCATTGGGGTTCAAGGCATTCATATCTCCTTCCATTCCATCAATTAATACAAGTGGACTCACACTTGAGCCTGCACCGATAGTTCCAATTCCACGAATATCAAATTTCTGAGAAGCATTAAGAGCTCCCCCATTTCTTCCGGTTGATATATTCATACCCGGAACCGCACCTTGCAAGGCTTCCACTACATTGTTTACAGGACGTGCTGTCAACTCTTTTGAGCTAACGGTTGATACGGCTCCTGTAAGGTTCTCTTTTCTTTGAGTTCCAAAACCCACAACCACTAATTCGTCCAATAATTCGGCATCAGTAGCCATAACTATATCAATAGCTTTGCGTCCGTTTATTGGCACAATTTGTGTTGTGAGCCCCACATAACTGAAAACTAAATTGCCGTTAGCAGGCACGTTATTCAACGTGTAGTTTCCATCAATATCGGTAGTAGTGCCTACGGCGGCATTACCTTCTACAATAATGGTTGCTCCAACTACTTCGAGACCGGTATCGTCTTTCACGGTACCTTTCACGGTGATGGTTTGAGCAAACATTCCTAAGGATACTGTCCACAATATAGCAAACAAAAATCCTTTCCTCATAGTAATTGAATGTTTTCTTTTCATTCTCATTTGGTTTTTAAATTAATATCAATTAGTTAATTAAATTATTATCCGCGTAAAAGGCGGAATCGATTGTTTTTTTGCTTTTATTCTTTTATCAGTTTTTTTGTATATACCTCATCATTTTTTATTACACGTATAAAATAAATTCCTCTATCTAGATCAGACACGGATAGGTGATATTCAGACTGATTAGTTTTGTGTGTTTTTAGTAAATTAGCACCACTCCAAAGCTGGATTTCGTATATTATTAATATTTCTATCTTGTTTTGCAACAATTTCGTATTCAGTCATTTTTAGGGTAACAGTTGATTTGGCTGGATTAGGGAAAAGGTAAAAAGAGTAACTACCACTACACCCCGTATCATTTAAATAAAAAGTTTTCATATAGTAAGTATTTTTAATCGATGCTTTCATTTGAACTTGGTATTCTCCTTCTGGGGGTAAACTAATAAAAGGCATCATGTTAGTAAAATGTATATCGCTAAATTGAGCTACATGTGTATATTGTCCGTATGGGTTATTTAATGACACATATCCCCAATCATAAATCATTTGATGGTGATTTACAGAACCATACATTGACGGTGTCGCAAAATAGCGTTTACCCCATCTCCCATTTTCTTGATGGCAGGGCGTAATCACACTGATTTGAAAATCAGGAATAGACACTCCTATTCCATCTAAAGTCTGGAGATTTGTATTCAATGGGTCTAACCAATGCTTTAACTGACGACGCAAATCAGGATCATTATTACCAGTCCAAGAGATGCTAAATTTGCCATAAGCAGCAATATCTTGGCTTGGATTCGAACAATTAATATAACTACCACCACGTAACTGTCCTATGATATGACGGTTATTATTTATTAACGGAGACCCAGAGGATCCCCCTTCAGTGACACTATAGCCATTTAGCGTAGCGTCCCAATAATGACTCCAATAGTTATAATTGCCATTCCAATTATTCGTTGTAGGATGGTTTAATGTTGCTATTTTTTTCACATCCCCACTCGGATGATGAATACCCACTCCACCTGTTCCGAAACTGCCCGACCTGTCCCAACCGAGATAAAAAGGAGTAGCTCCCTGCTTATCCCTTGGGTCCTCTGTTAATCTTAATAAGGCGAAATCCGAAGTCTCATTATTGGCAACAACAGTTGCCCCAACTGTCGATAGAATAGGGGGCTCTAAGATAACATTATCACAGGTAGGTGTTTCATATTGCCAATAGAATGACCAATGATTTAAGATAGGATTATATATAGCGTCATACTTGGTATAATTATTCCCCCAGCCTCCCAAACAATGGTCAGCAGTAAGAAATAATGGGCGATTGTCATTAGCTGTAGTGTTTATCAAAGAGCCTGTACAGTACCTATTACCATTGACCAATATTAAAGCTACGGCATTTTTTTCATGTTGCCAATTTTGCCCTTCTGGGCAATTAATATTTACCTGACAACTTCCTGATTCATTTAAGGCTCGGGTTGAGGCTTCGGGTAAATTTATATATCGATATCCCTGAACTACGTAGGCAATGGAGATAATGGGATTATCATTTATATTTTGAGGTTGATAATACTCCAATGTAACTTCACTTCCATACAATAGTCCTGTGGCAAAACCTTGAATATTCGACTTATTTCCTTTGTTGTTTTTAGATGTAAATGCCCCTATAGAATACTTTTTATCTGATGTATAAACAAAAAACTTAGAGCCAGTGGGCAGCCAAAATTTATCATAAAGGAAGTTAATTGACAATGCTTGTGGACAACTTATGGTCAATTGCCATATTTTATCTCCATTGGGTAAGTCCTGCCATACCCCAGAATTATCTGTGTTAAAATCAACCTTATGTGGATAACCAAAACGAGGCGGAAGTCCATTTTGCTCATCCTGTAAATCTTCTTGCTTTATTTTATTCATATTCAATGTTGGCAATATTTTAATGTTATCTGACATAGATAGATTACGCAGAGTCAACCCAAAACCAACAGGATTCTCGCCCGTGCTTGTCTGAGCATAATTTGCTACAAAGCAGCAAATTACAAAAAGTAATAGAAATATACGCTTCATCATTTCATCTTTTTTTATACAGTAAATAATCGGTATGGGTATAAAACAGTTTCAAATCATTATCCTTTACTTCGTATTTAAAAACTTTTAGCAAAGATTCTACATAGAGTTTACCATCCATCAATTCATTTCTTTCCGTTCCCCCCACATTCACTATGTCAACAAGTTTATCATTTAAGCGATACACTCCGGCAACTTCATTGGTAGAGGTGTGCCCAACAAATGTTTCGTTATTTTTAAAAATAAGCGTGTAGCATCTTTCACAATCTTTCGGTTCGGCTACTTTAACCGAATTATCAACCGCATTGCCAAATCCTGTCAGCTGCCATATTCCCATTAATGCATATTCTATGCTTTTAATATTTTGAAGAGCCATACACAAATATTTTTTTTGGTGCTGCGTTTCCAAAGAATTAGACACTGCAAATGATTTACCCGAAAACAATACATGGGTGTTGTTCTTTTTATATTCGTTCGGCAAGTCGCATGGAATAAATAGTTTCATATTATCCTCAAGAACTGTTTCATTATACAGAATTTGCCATTGCTTGAATGCTTCATCGTACTTAACAGTGCCTTCTATATTCTCATATTGAACAACGTTTGCCATATTCGCACAGTCGCAAATCGAAGAGGTCTTTTTTTCTTTATCACATCCCGTTACTCCCAATAGAAAAAAGGCAATTATTACATACCATACTGCTTTTGCTTTCATATTAACTTGGCACTTTTAATTTTCACATTCATATTTCTTAAGATGCTGGTTTTTCTTCGCTCGATGTTTTCTTCGTTTTTTGCGCCTGGCTCTGCTTGTGAGCTGTTTTTTGCTCGGCAATAAGTTGGTTGAGGTGATCGATGAGGGTGGCTATTTCCGCTTTTTTTGTTTCATCGGTTGCCAGCAGGTAGGTAGCAAAAATGTAGTTGGTAATGCTTTGGTAGTTGGCATCGGTGCGTGGGCGAACCACTTTTGAAGCTTCCAGATCTTCAACGGCGCGCAGGTTGGTAAGCCCGTTTTTAATTTGCTGATAGGTTTTGTTCTTTTCGTCTAAAAGCGCAACCGTTTCCGTTTGTCCGATGGTGGCAATATGTGTGGCATTGGCGGGTTTGTTCAAGTCGAGCACCAAGCCTTCGGTTTTTGCTGTTTGCCGGTCTCGGGCTTCGCCGTGCAATCCCGTGTAGGGGCGGATGAGCAAGTAGAGGGCTTCTCCGGCGGCTTTTGCTTGGAGCACGGGCGAAAGCATGGCGTTGCGGATGGCGCCAAAAAGATACACGGTGATGGCGTCTCGTTCGCTGTCGGCTTCTGCCAATTGCGGTGTTTCTACAAATGCGCGCGACTCGTTGTTAAGATCTATTTCTATGTCGATGTTGGATCTGTATTCTTCACTTAAAGCGGGAGATATGTTCACTTTTTCGATACCGAATTCGGTAATCATTTTGTACACGAGCGAGTGAAAGTGTGCATGTCGTGCGTTTAGGAAATTCGCACTGTTGCTTCCGTTAATTTTTTTTACTTCTTCCATAATTTATGTGTTTTAAGTGAGCTCTGTTCTGCCGAAAGTGCTCGGTTTGTTTTTCTTTGTTGTTTTACGCTTTTTTTATGCGTATTTTTGTTTTGTTCTTGGGCAGTTTAACTTTTTGCCATTTCTTTTGCCTTGAAGTTGTCGGCAGTTCAACTTCCGGTGGCTTGTTTCGCTTTAAAGTGGTCGGCAGCTCAACATCTGAGGTTTTTTTTAACAAATAGCCGTCAGAGGCTCAACTTCCGAAAGAACTTTTAACAAATAGCCGTCAAAAGTTCAATTTCTGTTATCTTTTTTCACAATTAGCTTATCCGCTACTCGCTCGCTGCGTTGGTTGGTTCTCTACAGGTTGTCAAACACGCTGCTTGTCAATTGTTTTCATCCGTGCAAGGCACAAAAAAACCGTTTCTCAGCCTCTTGCCTAAAGACAAGTGGCTGAGAAACGGTTTACTTTAGTTGAAAACAGATGAACTTACATCGAAAAAAGCACTTTTTACAGTTAACAGATGCAAAATACCCCCCCCGCATTAACCTTTATTAATAAAGTGGAGGTATTTTTTGTATTGTTTGTAACTGCCCAACTCATTTAAACTCTTCTAAATAAATGTTTTTATAAATTTTACACAAATATAGGTGTTTATTTTGAAATAAAAAGGTTTTTTAATAATTAATTGTTGTGGCTGCCGGATAAAACAGGCAGAATTGGCTACCGGCAGGAGCGTGAAATATTCACCACTTGATCAGTGTTGTCGGTGTTCTATTTTTCCATCATCGGGAGAATGCGCTTTGCGGTTTAGAACCGCATAGCGAGTATGGACTATCAATGGGGGTGTATCAAAAGAGAAATAGAGATTGGTACAACTTGCAGTTTGTAACTTTTGTCCGTCGGCTGACGGACTGAATGTGAATAACTCCGTACGAAGTGCGGGGAATGGTAACTCCATTCACACCCAGCCCCGAAGTGGGCTGAACTTCAATCCGTCAATTGACGGATTGGTTCGGAATGTTGCTCACTACCGTGCGTTTCACACACGGTTATTCACATTAAGCTCTTTCAGAGCTTTTAGATAATGACAGGTTTCAAATTGTAAGTTATACGGAATTTTGTTTTACTTTTGAGACAGCTCCGTATGGAAAATTAAAACAAGATGCACAACTTATTTTTTAAAATTACTTTTATCCCTTTCCCCACAAAAAACAGCACAATCAACACGAAAATAATAAACGCGCCGGACGGAACATTCAGGTAATACGACAACAACAACCCCACAACACAGGCAATAAAACTAATTCCTACGGAAAGATAAATAATACGGGAATAATTCACGGTAAACAGATTGGCTGTCATTTGCGGAACGGTGATGAGCGACATCAACAGTACAATCCCCACCAGCCGGATGCTCAACACAATGGTAACCGCAACAAAAAGCATCATCGCGTATTCGATAAATCGGGTATTTACTCTACGGGTTTGGGCAAATTGCGCATCGAACGATATCGACACAATAGCGTGATAATTAACAACAAAAAACAAAAAAAGGATACCGGAAAGTACAATTAGAGAGATAATATCTGTGCGAGTAATGGTAAGAATATTCCCAAAAAGATATTCCGACAAGTTGGGAGCATATCCCGGTGTGAGAAAGGTGAGCATAATCCCAACAGCCATTCCCAACGACCAGAAAACGGCAATAGCGGAATCTTCCCGCACACCTTGTTTTCGCGAAAACCATTGGATACCGAACGCAGAAAAAACAGAAAAAATCATGGCCGAAAAAATCGGACTCAATCCAAAATAAAAACCAATACCCAATCCGCCAAACGAAGCATGAGTAATTCCACCACTAATAAATACCAATCGGCGGGTAACTATATACGTGCCGATTATTCCTGTGGCAATACTTGCGAAAAGGCTTCCCCACAACGCATTGCGAAAAAAAGCATAATTAAGGAGTTCGAGAAAATCCATGTACAAAGTGCGCGTTACTGGGTTAGGCGTGCGAATGATGCATTTTTTGTTCGCGTAAATCGTTCACAATCATCAGAATTTCGTCCTTCATCTGATTAGGGACAGCTATTTCACGAAGTTGCAAGCTACGTACCCATCGCGGTTTTTCTTCATCCAAAATAGTGTAAAAAACCTCACGAAACTCTTCCACTTCATTATCGGAATAACTACCGGAATCCCGATAATGAAACCGATCAAGTTCCTCATCATCAAAATACTCGGGTTCTTCTTTGAAAGCCGCGATAAGACTATCTTTCTCACACACTTCGTGTGCGCCACAACATCCGCTGTCGCGTTCCTTTTCTTGTTTTGTACGCACATCGATAGCCGGTTTAGCAGTTTCCCGTTCTTGCGTATTACCTTTTTTCCGTTGAATATGATTGGATACAATCAGCGCAACCCCAAAAAAGACAATGATACCGATGAAAATATATAAACTTGTCATAAAATGTTATTTGCTTTGCGTAATTCGGTTGTAATTCATTGTGTCGTTGAATATTTCATCACCACAACGAATATTGCAAGCGTAGCGAGCAAATTACAATTGAGTATCTACAGAATTACTATTGAATTTTAAATCCCGCTTTTTTCAAATCTTCCCAGAAATTGGGATATGATTTGCTAACCACATGCGGATCATTTATCAATATAGACTTCAGCGGAATGGCTGCCGGAAGTAGCGACATGGCCATCCGGTGATCTTCGTATGTATCCATTGCCGCATTTGCATCAATAGAGCACCGTTCTCCATCCCACTCCAACATTTCATTTCCGGTTTCCCGTAATACAAAACCCAATTTCTTCAATTCGGTTTTCAGCGCTTCAATCCGGTCTGTTTCTTTGATTCTCAAACTCTGAACACCCGAAAAGATAAAGGGTACATTTAAAAAACAACATGTAACCGCAAAAGTTTGCGCTAAATCGGGTTCACCTACAAAATTATGGAAAAACTTTTTATTAGGCTTTCTTGTCTTTCTGATAATCACTCCATTAGGAATAAATTCGGTAGTAACGCCGAGATCGTTAAAAAGACTCGCCAAATAAGAGTCGCCCTGATAACTATTTTTTTGCAATCCCAGCAATGTAACTTCTGCGCCGGAACAAAGCGCTACCATTTCATACCAATAAGATGCAGCCGTCCAATCCGACTCAACCTTAAAAGTTACCGGTCTGTATTCCTGCGGTTTAATAATTATCTTATTGCCTTCCCATTTAACATGTACGCCGTATTCCTCCATCAATTTGATAGTGAGGTTGAGATACGGTTTCGATATAACATCAGTTTGAATATTGATTATCAACCCTTTTTCCATTGTGGGGGCAACCATCATTAGTCCCGAAACAAATTGCGAACTAATATTTCCCGAAACAAACACTTCACCACCCTTTAGTCTCTTTCCTTTAATTTTTAATGGTGGATAACCCTCATTTTGCATATATTCAATATCGGCATCTATTGCTTTTAACGTATCAACTAACGGATATATAGGGCGTTCGTGCATACGTTTCGAACCTTTGAGAATCCACTCCCCCTCCATTCCCGCCAAAAAAGCAGTAAGAAAACGCATAGCAGTTCCTGCTCCTTTCACGTCAAAAATATTGGAATTAGAATTGAAAGCATCAATAATAACTTGGGTATCTTCGCAATCTGAAAGATTTTCCACCGGATTGGTGTTCAAACTTAACGCATTAAGAATAAGGATTCTATTACTAATGCTTTTTGAAGGCGGAAGTTCGATGGTTGCTTTTAATTTTTCGGGAGGATATATTTTATATTGCATGCTATGCTGCTATTTTTACACAAAAATAATAATTAAATACGGAGTCTCAAAGCGATGGATTACACCTTTAGGATTATTTAAAACGTTTTCTGTTTATTCTTAAAAAAGTGATTTTTTCGTAAGCATTCTCTAATCCGTTTTCGTAAACGATTCTTGCTGTGTGAGAACCATCACCGGAATTTTGAAGCAAAAAGAGCCTCACCCCTATCCGATTAATCCGTATAAAAATATTAACAAAATGGCTATCGGCGCCAAAAATTTAAGAATAAAACTGTATGTTTTTAGAAAAGAAATTCCAAGTTTTATTTTTCCATCGTTGGTTAATTGAGCCTGAACGATTTTTTTATCGAGATACCATCCCACAAAAAGTGAAATAAACAATCCGCCCACGGGCAGCATCACTTTTGCCGAAACCACATCCAAAATATTGAAAAATTGCGATGAAATGGCGGAAATTGTTCCCAAAATCAGCACACCGATGACTACAAAAAGAAGCGCTTTTTTTCGACTAATTTTGTGCTCTTCACTGATATAAACCGTAACAACTTCCATCAGCGAAATGGTGGACGTGAGCGCGGCAATTGCTAAAAGAATGAAAAACATTGCCGACCAAATCATCGATCCCTGCATTTGATTAAAAAGCTCGGGGACAGTGATGAAAAGTAATCCGGGACCGCCGGCAACCAAATCGGAAACGATAGTATCCGGATTAGCCGTGAGCGCAAAAGCGGATGGAAAAATAATCATTCCGGCAAGCAGTGCTACCAATGAGTCGAGAACCGAAACCTGAACAGCCGTTTTCGTTAAATTTGTATTATCCTTAAAATAAGACGCGTAAGTGAGCATGCATCCCATTCCCAGCGATAACGAAAAAAACGCCTGCCCCATGGCATCGAGAAAAACGGTGGATTTCACTTCTTGAAAATCGGGTTTAAAAAGAAAATCGACTCCTGCTTTTGCTCCTTCGAGCGACATAGCTCTGATCACCAAAACAATAAGAAGCAAGAACAGAAGCGGCATCATAATTTTCGCCGATCTTTCGATTCCTTTTTGCACACCGGCAAAAATGAAATATGCGGTGAGGAACACGAAGAAAACCATCAACCCAACTTGTTTAGGACTGTTTGAAAGAAGCGTATTGAAGTTGGCAGAAAAATCGCTGACTCCTTTCAAACTTCCGGTAACAGATTGAATGATATAATCTACCGTCCAACCGCAAACGACCATATAAAATCCCAAAATGATAAATCCGGTAAGAACGCCCAGTCTGCCTACCCATTTCCACTGCGTGCCCGGTGCAAGTTTGTCGAATGCGCCTGAAGCATTGGCTTTGGATGAACGACCGATCATAAATTCGGCAACCATCAGCGGGATTCCAAAAAACAGAATGCACGCTATGTAAACGATAATGAAAATGGCGCCACCGCCATCGGCAGTTTCACTCGGGAAACGCCAAATATTGCCCAATCCAACGGCGGAACCGGCAGCTGCTGCCACCATTCCTAATTTTGAACCGAATGTTGATCTTGATTCGCTCATAGTGTTAATTTTTTATCTGACAAACACCCATTTATCATTAGTGGAAAGCTGCGGGTAGTAGAAGTAATTCTCGTAATCGAAAGCTTTTACTTCTTCGGCAATTTTCAGTTGGTTTTTGATGATGAAACGAGCCATCAGTCCGCGTGCTTTTTTGCTGTGAACTACAATTTGTTTAAGTTCATTACCTTCCTGCTGAAGAAAATTTATTTCGATAATCTGAGTGCCTTTAGGCAATAGTTTCTTCGATACAACCTTGGAATATTCTTTGGAAGCTACGTTGATGATAACCTTTTCGTCTTTTGTCAATCTTCCGGCAAGATATTGGTTTACCTCGTTTTGCCAAAAATCGTATAAATCTTTATAACCGTTAGGTTGAATTTTTCGGGAGAATTCCAGTCGATAAGGTTTTATCTGGTCGAAGGGTTTGAGAGTGCCGTAAAATCCCGACAATATATTCAGATGTTTTTGAGCAAAAGCAATATCTTCTTTGCTGAAATCGTGTGCGTTCAATCCTTTGTATGCGATGCCGTCGTATGCCAGCGCAGCTGCGCGAAGCGGTGTTGTTTTGAAGTTGAACGACTGGAAATATCCGTACACTTTTTGAGCGATATCGCAGTTGACTTTCATTTTTTCGGCGATATCAATCTCCGAAAGTTTTTTACACACCTCAAGTATTTCTTCCGATTTTTCAGAGAAAATTGGTTTGGTTGTTTTTATATTTTCCTCCCGCGTATCGAAATCCATCAATTTGGCGGGTGACATGATGATTTGCATATTTTTTTAGATTTTTGAACCAAGAGAAAAGACAAAAGACTTTTCGGGTAATTATTTCAACTTTTCTAAGATTTCATTCGCGTTCAGATTGATTAAAGAGAATGCGAACCACTTCTTGCCTAAATCCTTAAGGGAAGCGCCGATGTGATATACTTTTTCTTTATCGATAATGAGAAACCGATCGTGAGATTTTGTAAATACATTAATTTCTATGGGCGGATATTGTTCGTTGAATTTATCAATATCCAACTGAAATTGTTTCGATATTTTGCTTGTAAAAATTGTTGCAGATACATTTTCTTTTCTTTTCGACAGAATAAACAGGACACTTTCATCAACATAATTATCAATTAAAACTATACTCTTTTTAGCCGATTTTATTAGGTCGGATACGAATTTATATGCATCAAAAATTTGTCCGTCGAAAAAAATCCCATGCGAAGGAGGGAGTGATGTTTTTATCAATAAATCAAATTCTGATCGTGATCATACAAACGTCGCTCAATATGTTCGAATCGTTGACTAATGGCATAACCTTTTAACAGATAATCTTTCAAAACTTTATTTGCCCAAATTCGAAATTGAGTGCCACGCTTGGATTTAACACGGTAGCCAACGGAAATAATAACATCGAGACTATATAAAGTAGTTGGTTTATCAGAAAAAGCATTATGCAAAAAATGCATATTGCTTTTCTCATCAATTTCATTTTCCCGAAAAATATTGCGAATATGGCGCGATATAACCGATTGGTCTCGCTGAAACAAGTCTGACATTTGAGCTTGTGTCAACCACACCGTTTCATTCTCCAAACGAACCTCCATCTGGAAAGATTCATCTGCTTGATAAATAACTATTTCATTTTGATTATTCATCTATCTTACGAAAATCTTCGCACATTTTTCTCAAACCACAATTTAAAAACAGAATCGTTGAAACTGACGGTTTTACCCGAGATATCGATTAATTCTTTGTTTTCGAACAATGTTTTGAGATAAAAAAAATTTACATACAACCTTGTTACATACAACTTTGTTACATTACTTCATAACGAAGGCGGAGCCATCGTCTCCCTTAAATCCGCCACTCCACACCGTCTTTCGTATCCTTAATTTCTACACCGGCAGCTTTCAGTTGGTCACGAATTTTATCCGATGTTGTCCAATCTTTATTTTCACGCGCCGACTTACGAATATCGATAATCAGATTCATCAAACCATTAATTACATCGCCTCCGGCGTTGGCTTCGCTTTCATCAATCAATCCCAAAACATCAAAAACAAAAACCTGAATCAGTTCCTTCAGCGCGTCAATATCGGATGCTGTGAGGCTTTCCGTTTTATCAATTGCAGAATTAATTATCCTCACCACTTCAAACAGGTGCGAAATAAGAACCGGACAGTTAAAATCGTCATTCATCGCATCGTAACAATTCTGACGAATTTCATCGATATTTACGGACGATGTTTTTGCTGGCTCAATCTTTGCTAATCTTTTGATACTTTCCATCAACTTTTTGTAGCCTTTTTCAGCAGCCTGCAATGCTTCGTTAGAAAAATCCAGTGTGCTGCGATAATGTGATTGTGCCATAAAAAAGCGCACTGTCATTGGCGAATATCCACGTTCCAGCAACGGATGATCGCCGGTGAACAGTTCTTTAGGCAGAAAACCGTTTCCGGCAGATTTCGACATTCGTGCACCATTAACCGTGAGCATATTGGTGTGCACCCAATATTTTACCGGTTCGGTATGATTGCAAGCCTGCGATTGAGCAATTTCGTTAGTGTGGTGTGTTGCCTGTAAATCCATTCCACCACCGTGAATATCGAAAGTTGTGCCCAGATACTTGGCACTCATGGCAGAACACTCTATGTGCCAGCCGGGAAATCCCCAACCCCATGGCGATGGCCATTGCATCAAAGTTTCTGGCTTGGCTTTTATCCAAAGAGCAAAGTCCAGTCTCCCCTTTTTCTCGTCTTGTCCGCTCAGTTCGCGCGTTCCCTCCAGTAGATCTTCCAGTCTTCGATTGGTAAGGATGCCGTAATCGTACGCTTTACTGTATTTTTCTACATCAAAATAAACCGTTCCGTTCACTTCGTAGGCATATCCGGCAGCGAGAATTTCCTTAATCATCTCAATTTGTTCCAGAATATGTCCGGTAGCGGTTGGCTCAATACTTGGCGGAAGCGTGTTGAAGATGCGTAAAATTTCGTGAAACCCGAGTGTGTATTTCTGCACGATTTCCATCGGTTCCAGTTGCTCCAATTTCGCTTTTTTGGCAAATTTGTCTTCACCTTCATCGTTATCGCCTTCCAAATGCCCCGCATCGGTGATATTCCTAACGTACCTTACTTTATATCCGATATGAAGCAAGTACCTGTAGATCATATCGAAAGAGATAAACGTGCGACTGTTGCCCAAATGCACATCGCTATACACCGTAGGGCCACAAACATACATTCCAACGAAAGGCGAATTGATGGGTTCAAAAAGCTCCTTCGAGCGGCTGAGCGTGTTGTAAATAACCAAAGGTTGAGAAATATTTTCTTGCATAATAACCAAGCTTGAGTTTTAATTTGAGAGCAAAAATACAAATTTAAGCGGTAAGTATAAAAGATATCAAATAAAAGATAAAAAAGTCTCTTTAACACTTAATTAGTTTGCATTTTTTTGTTAATTTCGGCATTTCTTTTCAATAATCTTTAAAATTTAATTATTTATGTTACGCAAATTGTTTCTACTTACTTTGTCATTAGTGGCATTTACATCGTTAAACGCGCAAAACTTACAATTGCACTTCGATCCGCGCCACTCGCTTTACGGTGATAATATTAATGCTCCCATCAATTATCTGACGGCGACTTTTGAGATGTTTAAACCCGATAAATGGGGTTCAACATTTATGTTCGTAGATTTTGATTTTAATTTCGACAAGAGGAATCCCGGATTAGCGTATGCTGAGATTGCACGCGCTTTTAAAATTAACGATTTCCCATTAATGCCGCACTTGGAATATAACGGAGGGTTAGGCTTAGTGAGAGGGACAGAGTTTAGCTTTTCAATCCCCAGTTCTTATTTGGCCGGTTTTCAATACCCGTTTCAGTTGGGTAATTTCTTTATGGGAACCTACTTAGCGTATAAACTTAACGCTTTCCAAACTAACAGTCACGACGTACAGTGGACATTAACCTGGAACTCGGCATTTCCAAACAGTAAAGTGTCGTTAGGTGGATTTTTAGATTTGTGGTCTGAAAATAAAAACCGTGCAACAGGTGAAGGAGGAAAAAAATTAGTTCTTTTATCTGAACCGCAAATCTGGTATAACTTCACTCCGAATTTTGCTCTTGGAAGCGAAATTGAGTTGAGCTATAACTTTGCACGCTTCGAAAAATTCACTGCTATACCCACGATAGCTACAAAGTGGAACTTTTAATATAACCCCGCCCCCTGAAGGGGAGTTTAAAATATTATAATTGATGAATCACAGCCCGCAAAAGTACCCTTTAGGGGATTTAGGGGTAAATAACACAAAATAATTATGTTAGAAAAACTTTTTAAACTCAAACAAAATAATACGAATATCCGCACGGAAATTCTGGCCGGAATTATTACTTTTTTGACCATGTCATATATTTTAGCCGTGAACCCTCAAATTTTGGGAGAAACAGGCATGGATAAAGGTGCACTTTTTACAACAACTGCCGTTGCAGCCATTGCCGGAACAATTTTTATGGCGCTTATCGCCAACGTGCCTATTGCGCAAGCACCTGGAATGGGATTGAACAACTTTTTTGCTTTCAGCGTGGTTATCGCCATGGGGCACACTTGGCAATTTGCCCTGACAGGCGTTTTATTATCCGGACTTTGCTTTATGCTTCTGACAGTTTTCAATATCCGTAAGATTATTGTGGACAACATTCCTGTGGCGCTAAAAAATGCCATTCCAATAGGTATCGGTCTGTTTATTACCATTATTGGATTAAATAGCGCCGGAATTGTAACTCCAAACCAATTCACGCTTGTTCAACTCGGGAGTCTGGCAGAACCCAACGTATGGATTGCTTTACTCGGATTGGTGGTAATTGCCGTTCTATTGGTTAAAAAAGTGCACGGCGCTATTCTTATCGGGATTATTGTTTCCACGATATTTGCCGGTTTTTTAGGAAAAATACAGTTGCCCGAAGGCAGTTGGATTGCACTTCCACCAAGCATTGAACCCATTTTCTTTAAGTTCGAATGGAGTAGTATTTTCACTTTCGATATGTTAATTGTAGTATTTACATTTCTGATGGTTAATATTTTTGATGCGATGGGAACATTGATTGGTGTAATTTCAAAAATTGGAAAATCGGAAAAAGACGGTAGCTTTCCGCAATTACAAAAAGCATTGTTTGCCGATGCATTGGGAACATTTGTTGGAGCCATTTTAGGCACCAGTCCCAATACTTCGTACGTGGAAAGTGCATCCGGCGTGGCAGCCGGTGGTAGAACAGGACTAACGAGCGTAAGCACAACCATAATGTTTGTTTTGGCTCTTTTCTTTGCTCCGATATTTTTGATGGTTCCTGCCGCTGCAACAGCTCCGGCACTGATTATTATCGGATTATTTATGATGAGTTCGGTTGTCGATATTGATTTCAACGAAATGAGTTCGGGATTTCCGGCTTTTATCACCATCATTTTTATGCCGTTTACGTACAGTATTGCCAACGGAATTATCTTTGGAATGTTGAGTTTTACCATCGTTAAACTTCTGTCGGGAAAAGTGAAGGATATAAGCATCACGATGTATATTTTATCGATATTCTTCCTGATAAAAATCTTCCTTGACGCGTCAAGTGCGTTCGTGCACTGATAGTGCTTACGCGATAGATTTCGTTTAAAAAAACAAAATGATAGACTCACTCCGTTCGTGATAAAGTTGTGGCGTTGAATATATCAAGTGACTTTCCACTTATCAGCGTAGCTATATCACGAAGCGCCTATCGCCGCAGGCTTATCTAATTATAATGTCCAATAAATTATTCAGCGAACTTATTTATTTGCCGTTTTGGAATAAAATCAGTACTTTTGCGACCTAATTCAAATATAACTCAGACAAATACAATTTATGGCAACAACAGCTGATTTCAGGAACGGAATGTGTATCGATTTGGAAGGGCAATATTATTTCATTGTGGAATTTCTTCACGTGAAACCCGGCAAAGGTGCAGCTTTCGTTCGCACAAAACTTAGAAACGTAACCACAGGGCGCATCCTCGAAAAAACTTTCAACTCGGGAGTACGAGTAGATGAAGTTCGTATTGAGCGCCGCCCATTTCAATATCTTTATCAGGACGATATGGGATACAATTTCATGAATACCGAAACCTTTGAACAAATTCCTATTCCCGCGGAACAAATCGAAGGCGTTCAGTTTCTGAAAGAAGGCGATTTGGTAGAAGTTCAAATCCATGCCGAAAGCGGCACTATTTTAACTGCTGAAATGCCAACACACGTGGTATTACAAATAACATACACCGAACCCGGAGTTAGAGGCGACACGGCTACCAACACATTGAAGCCGGCTACTGTTGAAACAGGAGCAGAAGTTCGTGTTCCATTGTTCATCAACGAAGGTGAAAAAGTTAGAGTAGATACACGTACAGGAGCTTACGTTGAGCGTGTAAAAGAGTAACATCTCACTATTGAAGAAACTAACAAACAAGAAGAAAGACATCGTATTTTACGGTGTCTTTTTTTGTGCTATCTTTGTGATTGATTGAGAATTGAAGCAATATGAAAAAAATCAGTATAAAACACTGGGCAGAAGAAGATCGTCCGCGTGAAAAGATGATATTGAAAGGAGTTTCGGCTTTATCCGATTCTGAACTACTTGCCATTCTCATTGGTTCGGGCAACGACAAGGAGAGCGCGGTTGAGCTTTGCAAAAGAATTTTACAAAAAGCCGATAATAATCTCAACAAATTAGGTCGTTTCAGCGTTAACGATTTGACGAGTAATTTCCGAGGTGTCGGACCGGCTAAAGCAATTACCATAATTGCCGCTCTGGAATTGGGCAAAAGAAGAAAATCGGAGGAAGTGGTTGACAGGAAAAAGATAAGTTCTTCCAACGATTCTTACACTATTTTCTATCCCATTTTGGCAGATTTGAATCACGAAGAAACGTGGGCGCTATTGCTCGATCGTTCCAACAAAGTGGTTTCTACCATGCAAGTGAGTCGTGGCGGAATATCGGGAACGGTGGTTGACATCAGGCTGATTCTTCGCGAAGCGATCAATCATTATGCAAGTAGTATCGTTCTGGGGCATAATCACCCTTCGGGAAGTTGTACACCGAGTCCGCAAGATACGGCGCTTACAAAAAAGTTGAAAGAAGCCGCCCAATGGATGGATATTGCCTTGCTCGATCATATAATAGTTTGCGGTGAAACATATTATAGTTTTTCCGATAATGGAATAATTTAATAAACAGATAATTATGAACGACGAATTACAAAAATTACAAGATAAAATAGTGGTTATGCTCCGTACGGTGTATGACCCCGAAATTCCGGTAAATATTTACGATTTGGGATTAATCTACGATGTGGATATTGACGATGCCAACAATGTAACTATTGAAATGACTTTTACATCGCCCAGTTGTCCTGCTGCAGATTTTATTTTGATGGATGTGCAGATGAAAGTAGAATCTATTCCTGAAGTAAATAACGTTGATCTAAATCTCACGTTTGATCCGCCATGGGATAAATCGATGATGAGCGAAGAAGCGCTGCTGGAATTGGGATTCATGTAGTAGAGACACACGACCGTGTGTTTCTATGGCACAAAATCACAAACCCATGAACAAAAAAATATATTTTGTTTCCGATGTCCATTTAGGCTCAAAAATGCATACCGATTCAATTGAAACGGAGCGAAAACTGTGTCGCTGGCTCGATTTTGCGAAGCAAGATGCACAAGCTATATATTTACTGGGCGATATTTTCGATTATTGGTTCGAGTATAAAACAGTTGTGCCGAGAGGATTTACACGATTACTCGGAAAGTTATCGGAGATTACCGACTCGGGCATAGAAGTGCTTTTTTTTATCGGCAATCACGATATTTGGCTTACCGATTATCTCCAAAACGAATGTGGATTGATTATTCATCGTAAACCGCTTATTACGGAAATCTTCGGCAAAAAGTTTTTTATCGCTCATGGCGATGGATTAGCCGATAAATCGATTGCATTTCGCTTTCTGCGCAAAGTTTTTCACAGCAAGTTTTTACGATTCTGGTTTGCAACCATTCATCCACGATGGACAATTGGACTGGCACACATGTGGTCGAACAAAAGTCGTGAAACTGGTGGTACGCAAGATTTCTTAGGCGAAGACAATGAATATCTCATCCAATTTGCGAAGCAAGAAATTATTCGAACGCCTGATATCGATTATTTTATTTTTGGCCATAGGCATATTTTGCTGGATTTTCCGTTGAATGAAAAGTCACGTGTTATCAATATCGGTGATTGGATTAAGTTTTTTTCGTATGCCGTATTTGATGGGGAGGAAATGAGGCTGGAGAGGTTTTAGTCAAAAACAGCTATTATATCTCTTTTAGTTTATATCCTAAACTTCTGTACATGGATACTTCCAACCCCGTATCATTATTTTCCAGCATTACTCGCACCCTGCGGATATAATTATTTAGGCTCTGTTCATTATAATAAGCCGTTTCTTTTTCCCATATAGCGTAGTAAATATCTTCTCTGGAAACAATTTCATTGAAGTGTTCTATCAGTTTTTTCAAAATAACATACTCCATAGGACGTAAATCTATTATAGAACCATCTGTTAATATTAATGTCCTATTACGAATATCAAGTTGAGTTTTTCCAACAGAAATTATATGTTCGGGGGTTTCCGGCGTTAATTTTTTCATTCGGGTAAAGCGGTCAATATGAGCCGAAAGTAGTTTTACAGTAAAAGGTTTATCTATATATGCTACAGCTCCGGCTTTCAGTCCTGCTTCTTTAAACTCGTCTTCACGATGAGATGAGATAAAAATGATTGGCAAAGTAGGGTTACCTTTAAACAAATCCATTGCCATTTGTATGCCGTTTTCTTTACCAATCTGCACATCAAACACCAATATATCCGGTGAAAGTCGGCTAATAGCATCTGCCACTCCATATACCGCAGTTAAATAAGTGGCGTCATAACCACGTTTATTTAATGCTTCCACCACAGTATTACCCAACAGTACTTCGTCATCCACGAGTAAAACTTTAATTTTTGATAAACTCATATTTATAAATTTGGTAAAGTTATTAAAAATGTAGAACCTTTTCCTGCATTACTCGTAACGGAAATGCCGCCCCCGTGAGCTTTTACAATGCTTTGTGCATAATATAGCCCGATGCCGTTCCCATGAACTTTATCAGATGTGTAATAAGGCTTAAATATATTTTTCATCTGTTGTTTGGTCATTCCCACTCCATTATCGGAGATGGCTATTTGCAGGTTTTCTACATCTCGGATGGCGGAAACTTCCACAGCCGGAGCATCACTACTATATTTTACGGCATTTTCAATAATTGTACGGATAGATGCTTCCATCAGGTCAGGAAGTACACGCATAGTAAAGTCAGCATCAACATTATACTTAAAGCTGATTTTTTTCTTCGGAAACATCGTATGCATTTCATTTTCTATCTGCTCCAACATATCATACAGCGAAACTACTTCTTTATCTACTTCTTCTATTTTATTGATATTTCGTGCCGATTTCAATAACCACATTATCTTATCGGTAAGAAAAGTTACTCGGTCCGCAGTAAGCGAAAGCGATGCTTTTTTACCCAAATCCGTTTCTTCTTCTTCCAACAATGAAAGCTGAAAAAACACGTAAGCCAACGGCGACTTCAAGTCGTGAATAGCTCCATGAAACGAACGCTCCATATTGGCAATTTCAATAAATCGGCGGTTGATCATAAAAAGCAGGTAGAACAGTACGGAAATAATAATGATGGATGCAATAAAAGAAACTACCGTAACAATGCCTAATCTTTGTAGATAACTGGGTTGTTTAATTCGGTATTCGGTTTTAATCAGATATGAACTGGAAGGAATTTCAATACTCCGCTCTGCAGTATAAGATTTTATAAAAAACGGACTGTTTGTTTTGATATACTCTTTCCGAATTTCATCCAACACTTTATTATCCTTTGTATCTTGCAGTGTAATATGTGATGATACAACATTCCCTTTTTCATTAAGATGGGTAGTTAACAGCGTATCTAACCTTGAAAGATGAAAAGAGTTGTCTCCAATTGCTAAGACTATTAAAGCATTTTCAATCATAACAGCAACATCAATTTTATCAGAAGTATAACCTGCATCAATTGCTTTTTCTTTTTCTTCT
>JAUNUM010000027.1:0-1149 GCA_030538215.1 Bacteroidia bacterium | reverse complement strand
CCCATTTTCACCATTTCCTTCATCTAACGGCACTATTTTATAGGGTAAATCAGTAGCATCCCTTCCCATAAATTCATTTACAAGGGCTGATACAGACTGATTAAAACAAGATTGAAATGAGATAGTTTGTTCTTGAATATCTTTGTTAGAAGCATACCGCAACCACAAAGTCTGCGAAACAAGTAATGCTATCAAAGCCAATGCAGTTGCCAGCAGAATTGAAGCATAATCTTTTTTCATATTTTCAATAATAATAATTCTAAAGGTTTAA
Source organism: Bacteroidia bacterium (assembly GCA_030538215.1). GTDB lineage: Bacteria > Bacteroidota > Bacteroidia > Bacteroidales > Dysgonomonadaceae > Petrimonas. The sequence continues at coordinate 878 of JAUNUM010000027.1, read as the reverse complement.
CGCGCAAGATAGTGAAAAAATATGGAAAATTGAATATTTCATCCACATTTCAATTAAAATAAAAAGAGTATTCGATTTTTGGTCTGTTGAAAATCAGCAGCTTTTTGTCGAGATTATATTCGGATTACAAGAAAATTACTTACCGATTATAAAAAGATTATTTTTTGATTAGCATAAGATTATGATTTGGTTATAAAGCAATGCAACCGTACAAAGTACTTTTGCAATGTAAACATTTAATCAAAAAATAATAATTATGAAACAGACAAAAAAAATCGAAATTTTCGAACAGTTAAATGCAAAAGAAATGACTCATCTAAAAGGAGGGTTTTCAATTCACCAACAAGCAGCGGAACAGGAGATATACATTTATATTAATGGAAAGCGTTACCGTATCAATAAAGACGGGGCTATTAGTCCAGCATAAGTGAGAGATTATATTTAAATTACACAAAAATTATTTTCGGATTATAAAAAGATTATAGTTTGATTATAAATGAGGCGATTAAAACGGTGTATTTTTGCATCGTAAGAACAAACAAAAATTAACGAGCCGAGTATTTTGTAGAGTACTATGCAAAAGAAAGGCAAATTAAGATAGCTTGCAAGCAAACGAGCGAATAGACAGGTGAGTTAATCTCGTAAAAAGTAAGACTTGCCAAATTTTTAAATTAAACTTTCCCGAAACCTGATAAATATAAAAGGGGAGTGGGAAACAAAAATAAAACAAATGAATAAGATTAATTTAGACGAGAAAAAACAGGAATTTGAAGTTGTAGTTGATTCTTCAGAAGTATTAAATCAAGAACTGAATGCCATCATTGGTGGAAATAGCCCTGTTAATGGAGAAGTAGAATTGGATAAAGATTGTCCAAATC
>JAUNUM010000138.1 GCA_030538215.1 Bacteroidia bacterium | reverse complement strand
CTTACTATATTATTATATAAAACTGGGGTAATCAGCCAATTCGTGCAAGACGGTTCATTTTGTGCTTGTATGCTATTTGTAAAAAGCACAATAAATAATATTATAAAACTTTTTTTCATTTGCTTAAAGAGTATTTGAATTTATTTGGATTACTCCAATTGAAAATTTTATTAGTAACTGTAAATGTTGGCAGTACAGGTATAACACTCCCATTAAATCCGTCAAAATGAAAGTGATGATGATGATTAGGTAAACCTTTTGTACCTGAGAATAGTGCAGTGCTGGAATATTGTGAAGTAGAAGTAAAAACAGCAGTACTGCCTAGTCCATAAAATTTTAATGAATTTAAAAGAGTTACATTCAAATTTGTAGAAATATTAGGTTCGGTGGCCCAAGCACCTGTTGTTCCATTATTTCTATAAAAAGCAACATCTAAGGCAGATTGACGATTGCCTTTATGTGAATGAATTCTTTCAGAACTCATAAATTGGTTAATTTGAACGTTTTCAGGTATTCTCAAGGGTATTTGAAATGAATCATCATAAAATTTTTGAATACCCCCGAGTAAAGCAGCAAAAGCATCTTCTTCAAAATACATATTTCCGCTAGTTATATTTTTCCATTTAAATAACTGATTGGAACCATTTACCCCTTGACCTGCCTCTACCATTTCTTCACCCCTAGAGTTAGTTGCTACGTTATAAGTGCCTAAATCTTTAACATTTCCATCAATATCAATATAAGTATATGTATTAGTGGGGTCATCGGTTTTTTCTTTATGGATATTTCTGTCATCATAATAAATTGTATAATTATCGTCTAACGCTCCAGATGGATCAATTCTCAATACTGGACTATTTTGACAATAATTATATGAAGAGCTCCAAATCCTTTTCTCCGCCAGCGGATCCGCACTTATCCAAATACTCGTTCTCGGATTATAATACCTTGCCCCATAATAATACAACCCCGTTTCCTCGTCTAATTCCTTAGCATTAAACAAGTATGGCGTATTCCAGACATTATTACGTTCTTCCACAAACACCTCGCCAAACGGTACGTACTCGATATGCTGCGTTACATCGCCGTCCAAATTGGTAATAAATGATGAGCTGCCCAAATGGTCGGGATGATAATAAAACTGAGCAAGTTCATAATTGTCGTTCTGTCCCGGTGTCAGGCTTCTGGTTTGCGGTTTATCGTCGCAGCAGAAACCACTGCCATCCGTATAGTTATTGTTGTCCTTACCGTTGTAAGGCACTTCAAAGGTAGCATAACTATCTTTAATAACCTGCTGTTGCTGACCGTATTTTTTCTTGTAGTCAATAGTAATGTTATCTGTTTCGCTGCCTGCGTATGAAATGCGTTTTGGGATAGACACAAAAACTCAACTCCCAATCTGGAACATAAAGTGCCGTAATTTTCCCGTTTACTCATTTTTTCGTTGTTTTTAGTTATAAAAATAGCGAAAGGCAAGGAATTTATCCCTGCCTTTACGCTCTGATTTTAAATTTTAATACTGTTTGTCAATTTGTTATGGTAATAACTCCCGATTTGGAACATTACCCCCGTTTTGGTACTTTACCTTCATTACTAGTGATTTTTCTATTCCCGTCATAATCATAATCTTCTAATGTCCAACCGATAATACATTCATTAATAAAATTAGATAAGTTATCGTGTGTTATTTCTGGCTCATCAGTTTCCGAATACTCATAATTAGAGTACCAAAAAACAATCTTACAGGAATCATCATCATTTGTTTTTTTTCTTATATCAAAACAATAAAAATTACCACCTCCATCTGGTGAAAATGGTATTAAATAATCAAATTGATGAATTTGATTATCAAAATGTTCAAATTCATAAGTACTCGCCAAGTCATATCCATAATCTGAAAAAGTGATCCCTAACACTTCATCACCCATTAAATTAATACCGTTAGATTGACTCAATAAATATTTATAATCATTAGGTAATTCCAATTGATATTTTTTTTCGAATTTAATAATTAATTCTGGGTTAATAGGTGGATTTAATGTTAAGATATTATCAGAGAATTTTTTCAATTCTCTGATAATATTTTCAATCTCAAGTCTATAATTACTTGTTTTCATATTCTTTTTTCCAATATTCTTTTTTTGCTTTATTAAACTCTTTTCTATCTATTTGACTTGGCTTGTTCTTATTTGGATGATTTACAGCATCATTTCCTTTGCCTCTATGTTGATTCGGATGCATTTCTTTAAAAGGACCTTTAGGGTTTTGTCCTTCGTGATGAATTTCTACAGATTTTCCATCCTTTTTGAACGTTGGAGCATTACCAGATTTAGTAGGAGGATTTAGGTCTTTTCTATCTATTTTATTTTCAGGTTTTATTTTGATTTCTCCTACACTCCCAATATTTTTTACGGCTTTAGACATAACCATTATTCCGTATCCTGCTTCTATCGCTCCACCAACAGCCATAGCTCCACCGACAGGTATCAAGATAGCCGTTTCAGAGCCTGCAATAGCTACAGCCGCTCCAGCTGCCATATTTTTACCACCATCAATAGTTGCAGTAGCTCCAACAAGCCCAGCTGCTACGTGTCCAAGAACCTGACCAATGTTATAATGAGACTCATTGGACGCAGAAGAACTACTGCTAACTGTTGGTGCAACTGGATTCGGATTAACATCATCTATAAACGCTTCACTGAATCCTCGCAATACATCTCTCCAATCTTTACCATCTGGGTCTATAAACCTAACTGGATTATTAGCTGTATAACAATAACTACTCATATCCGGATACTTCTCCTGCAAAGGATCGGTACTCAACCACAAACTCACCCTGCTATCATAATATCTCGCCCCATAGTAATACAGTCCTGTTTCTTCGTCCAACTCTTTGGCGTTAAACAGATACGGTGTGTTCCACACATTATTCCGTTCTTCAATAAATACCTCTCCGAACGGCACGTACTCAATATGCTGCGTAACATCGCCGTCAAGGTTGGTAATAAAAGATGAACTTCCCAAATGGTCAGGATGATAATAGAACTGCGCCAGCTCGTAATTATCGTTCTGCCCGGGCGTCAAACTGCGCAACCCTCCCCCTTGGGGGGAGTCGGAGGGGGCTTCGCAACAAAATCCGCCGCCGTCCACATAATTATCATTATTCTTACCGTTGTAAGGTACCTCAAAGGTAGCATAATTATCTTTAATAACCCCTCGGTCCCCTAAAGGGGAAGAAGGATAGCCCAATTATTTACCGCATTACTTATTTCAAAGAACTTTGTTTTAAATCTCCCTGCCACCGCTGTGGCAGAGAGATTGTTTTTATGGTTTGTTATTCCTCCTTTCTTGAAAATATTTTAACAAATGAATTTGTTGTTCAACAAGTTATTCTTCTATCGCCAAATCTGGAGCATTACCTATATACTCCTGATAAATTTTTAGATATAAATTGTGAAATAAAATATAATCCGCTATAGTATTAATACTACCTTCAATTATTAAATATGAATCATCGTCATATAGCATTTTAAATTTACCAAAATCTAAAGATATTTTATATATATTGAAATCCTCTCTATTTTGAAAATTTATAAGACTAATAATATTTGAGATAGTATTAATATTCGTATTTATTTTAAACAATTCTTTATAATTCTTTAAATTATAATATTTATAATCTTCTTCATCGTTGGGATTAAAGTATCCTATTTCTATTTTTAATATTTTTTTTATTTCATAATTTTGAAATATTCTTTCTAAACTAAAGAATTCAACAGGAATAAAGGATATAAAACCTATATTATTTTTTATTTCGAACGCTAAATCCATGTCTATTTAGTCTTATCTTAATATTTTAATGAGATTCATTAAATATGTAGTTATTATTATCATCTTTTCTTAGTACACCGCTCTTTTGAGAAT
>JAUNUM010000137.1 GCA_030538215.1 Bacteroidia bacterium | reverse complement strand
GATATAGATAAAAACATTATTTGTAAAAACCTGTCCGATTTTTGACGGATTCAAAACAATTTCTCAAAATGGAACAATAGTTTTTTTGATATAATCCCCTATATCATTCAACTTCTTGTACTTTATACTTATCTCCGGTTTGATCGATAACCTTTTTATAGAATTCATTGGAATATCCGGGACGTTTTGGAGATGCCGGTTGTCCATGTGGATTTCGTTTGAATTGTCCGTTTTCTTCTTTTTTAATTACGCCATCCACATATTTTACCATTAAATACTGACCCAGTTTTTTCCACTCCTGCAATCCGTTTTTAATTAATGAGTTGGTGTGATTTGTAAGAAAACGAACCGTCTCCGATTGAGATTGCTGGTGCAAATTTAGTGCTTTCTTTTCAATTTCGGGTTGTATTTCTTTGAAATTGTTTTCTAATTTTTGCTGTACTTTTTGCATATCTAAGCTCATATCGCTGTAGCGGGTGTAAACCATATTCGATACCCAGTTGTGTGTCCAAAAAGCCGATGTTTCCGAATATGTAAGTAAATCGCCGTTGCCAACAGCCATTTCCTCAGGTACTTCGGTGTGTCCGCAGTAAACCGGATAATAAACGGTTTGAGCGGCATCGTCAATACCAAACCATAATATTCCACCAATTGGGTTGGGCAACCACGAGCGCATTTGTGCGATAAATGAGAATCCTGTTTGTTGAGTAGCAATGGGGCGTTCGTTACAATATTCAACCGAATCTACTTCGAATGTAAGTGGTGACCAGCGATAAGGAGAATTAAACGGACCTGCGCCAACATCGAAACGCCAATCAAGTTCTGTTCCTTCGTAATGATCGCGCATCATGTTTTGAATATCGCGAGCGCTAAGTTTTCTATCGGGTTTGATGTACAATGGCATCGGATTGGTTGTTTTGCCTTGTGCATAAGTTACATATTCTCCCATGTTTTTATTCACTCGATTAAAAAACGACCACACGCGAGCTTCACAAAAACGCAACGCGCCAAAATCAAGTGGTGCATAAGCTTGGGCGAAACTGAAATCGGCATCTTTACCTGAGAAATATCCTTTTTGCTTCGCAAACGAAATAACATCGGGAGAATATATGCAATTGTTGGGGTCATTTAGAGGAAATTGCTGAATACGTGCCTGATTGGCGTGTGCCGATACGCAATCATCGGGAATGCGCACAGCAACCCAAACCGCACCTTTATTTCCAACACCTTTGCCAATCATTTCCATCACCCAAATTTCATTCGGATCGGCAATGGAAAAAGATTCTCCTGAACTATAATATCCATGTGTAGCTACCAAATCGGTCATTATTTTAATAGCTTCACGAGCAGATTTTGCACGCTGTAGCGTAATGTAAATCAAACTGCCATAATCCATAATTCCGGTAGAATCACTCAGCTCGGGGCGTCCGCCAAAAGTGGTTTCTCCAATAGCCAACTGGTGTTCGTTCATATTGCCGATTACGTTGTAAGTTTGCAGCGCTTGTGGAATTTCACCTAAGTATTTTCCGGAATCCCATTCATACACTTTTAGCATTGTGCCCGGACGGTATTGTGCAGCTTTCCAATGATAAAGTTCGCCGTAAAGATTGTAAGAATCAGCGGAGTAAGAGATAAGAGTTGAGCCGTCGGTTGATGCTTTTTTACCTACGAGAAAATTTGTGCAGGGATGGGCTACATACGCTGTTAAGAAAAAAACAGCGATGATTGAGAAGATTTTTTTCATACTCTATATTGAATTTTAAAGTTTACAAAGGGTAAAGATACTTCAAAATCCGAGAAAAACCTAAACTGTTCCGATTATTATTTTACTTAATTTCAAGAAATCGTTTGAATTAATATGAAATTTAATTTAATTTTGTGCTACAGAATTCAATGATGGCTGAGTTTTATGGATTTCAGAAAAATAATGAAAAAAAGAGTCTTAAGTTTGTCAATCTATCAGATAGCAATTTTGGTAGCTCTTATTGCCATGTTGTTCTTTTTTAGTGATAGTAGTCTGCTGAAGCGGATAAAATATGAGAATGAAATTCGTGACCTAAAAGCACAAATTGAATATTATCGTAATCAGATAGAAGTAGATAAAGTGAAGCTTAATGAGCTGCAATCGAATCTTGAAAACCTTGAAAAATATGCCCGCGAAAACTATTTGATGAAAAAAGAAAATGAAGAGGTTTTTGTAATCGAGTAGTAAACTTTGAGTGTGGCAAAAGTTTTCCGAGAAAAAGTTGACTAATAAACTTATTTTATTAAATTTGTACTAGAAATACAATAAACACACATTATTTGTTTAACAAAAAGATAAAATGCATAGTTCAAAAGGGATCATTTATCAAATTTCAGGTGTTTTAATTTTAATTTCGGCAGTATTATACCTTTTTGTGCCGATAATCGCTCCTTGGATTATGGGTGTTTCGGTTCTGGTTTTCAGTGTGGTTACGGCCTTATCTCCTTATTCCGGTAAAAGTATTCGAGGAAAAAGGCTATTTAATTTTCAAATTTTCTCGTGCATACTGATGATTGTAGCCACATACCTGATGTTTAAAAATAACAACTTGTGGGCTTTGTTGATGATGGTCGGGGCGGTTTTTTTATTCTATGCAGGAATTATGATCCCCAAAGAGCTTGAAAAAGAGTAGTCAACGGGGGAAAATGTATAACTTTTTAGTCGAAATATGAAAAGATTGCTAATCTTAGACGATAACTTAACAATTTGTTTGATGCTGAAATCATGGTTGATAAGGCAAAACTATAGTGTGGATACCGCAACAAGTGTTGAAGAGGCAAAACAAAAAGTGAATAATGAAGCCTATGATTTGATACTTTCAGATATCAGAATGCCGGAAGCTGATGGCTTCTCTTTTTTGTCGTGGATTAAAAAGTTCGATTCGGATATACAAGTAATTATGATGACGAGTTATGCCGATATAGAATCGGCCGTAGAATCCATGAAATCCGGAGCAGTTGATTACATAGCAAAACCCATTGAGGCAAAAAGCTTGTATAAGAAAATTGCCGATGCACTAAAAAATCAAGAAAATCAGAAAAAAGCGGAGCAGTCTCGTATTCAGATAATTAAGCCTGATGGAGAGATTTACAAAAAAATATTCAATAAACTGAACGATGTAGTACACAATGATTCTCATTTGCTTGTAATTGGTGGTCCCGGAACCGGAAAAAGCTCTGTTGCCAAATACATATACAGCAGATATAGAACAGAGTCCGCTCCATTTATAACTATCGATCTGGATTCGCTAATGGTTAGCCGGAACGGTGAGCATGGAGATTACGAGCAAGTATTCTTACAAGCACTTGAGGAAGCAAAGGGCGGATTACTGCTTATTAAGAATCTTCAAAAAACAGATATAAATCTTCAAACTTTGCTGCTAAAAACACTTTCGGCGCAGGCAAAAGACGAAGATTTTGTGCAAATTATCATCACAACTCAAGAAAAAAAGGAGCAGCTAAGCTCAATTTTCCTACCCAAATTAGCCGATTTGCTTCTGAAATCTTATATTGAACTGCCTACTTTGCAGGGCAATAAAGAAGTAATTTTACTCTATACGGAGTATTTTATTAAACTGGCAAACAGTGAGCTGGATAAAAAAGTAGAGAAAATAGACGACGAAATTCTTGAAGAGTTTTTTAAACATCCTTGGAGCAGAAATATTCAGGAATTGAAAAATATGATTTTTAAAGCTTGTTTGCTAACCGAGGGAAATACAGTTTCCAAAACTATTCTTCCCACCCTTTTTAAAAATTTAGTGGGAGAGGTTGTTGAGTCCATACAGCCGCAAAAACAAGTTATTGAGGGGTTGAAAAAAGAAAATTATGAAAAAGAGAAAATAATCGAAGCGCTTGAAATAGCCAAAGGAAACAAAACTATGGCTGCTTCAATACTTAATATTGACAGAAAAAC
>JAUNUM010000026.1 GCA_030538215.1 Bacteroidia bacterium | reverse complement strand
ACCTTCATCTGCAACGCCCTTTCACTCGGCATTCCGGCTAATGTGGTAATGAAATGGACGGGACACAGCGATTACAAGGCGATGAAACCTTATATCGACATTGCCGATGATATTAAAGCCAATGCTATGAGTAAATTCAATCAGCTGTAAAAATAATCCGATAAAATTCTGCAATTATTTTCAAGTCTGTTTGAAAATAATTATATTTGCGAAAAATATTCAAATATGATTGAAATTATTAATTCCATAAGAAAGTACAATTTCTGGGACGGCAATCCGATTGATTTGGGTTATTCCCGAACATTTTACACCGATAAAATTGGTCAATATGTTGGCAATAAATTGGTAAAAGTGCTTGTAGGACAGCGACGTGCGGGAAAGAGCTATATTTTGCGTCAAATCGCCTCCAAACTGATTTCCGAAGGCGTGCAGAGTGAAAACATTCTTTATATCAACAAAGAATATATGGAATTAGCGACTTTGCGGAGTGCCGTGGAATTGGAAGAACTCTACAAAGCGTATCGGCAAACGCTCAATCCAACTGGCAAAGTCTATATTTTTATAGACGAAATTCAATATATTGATGAATGGGAACGGTTTGTTAATTCTCATTCTCAGGATTTTGCCGAGCCGTGCGAACTGTTCATCAGCGGTTCCAACTCCAATCTTTTGTCGGGAGAGTTGGCCACGCTTTTGTCGGGACGGTACGTTGAGTTTGAAGTGTTTCCGTTCAGCTACACGGAATATTGCGGGATAACCCGGCAGGAAGCAAGAAGCAACAGTTACAAAAAATTCCTTCAAAGCGGTGCGTTACCCGAACTTTTCAATCTGCCGAATGAAGAAATGAAGCAAAATTACGTATCGTCCATCAAAGATACGGTAATGTTGCGTGACATTGTTGGTCGGTATAATGTAAAGGATGTGAAGCTGTTGGACGATTTATTTGTCTATTTGGTAAATACCGCATCCAATTTGATTTCTATCACAAATATCATCAATTTTTTTGCATCCAAAAAACGAAAGACAAACTACGAAACTTTGTCGTCATACATCAATTATCTCGAAAATTCCTTTTTGGTTCATCGTGCCGAACGCTACAATATCAAGGGAAAAGACACGATTTCGGGCAACAGCAAGTACTATCTGAACGATTTGGCTTATAGAAATTATCTTTACGCCGGATACGGTTACGGCATTGGTTACCTATTGGAAAATGCTGTTTATTTGAGTTTGCGACGTGCCGGTTATCGGGTTTATGTGGGAACGATAAAGGACACCGAAGTTGATTTTGTGGCGATAAAAGGCGAGCGGAGAATGTATTTGCAGGTTACACTACAACTGACAGAAGAACAAACTATCGAACGAGAGTACCGCTCATTAAAACTGATAGATGACAATTTTGACAAATTCGTGGTAAGTATGGACGATTACAAAATCCCGACCAATGAAGGCGTTGAACATATTTCGGCGTGGGATTTGGACGATTTATTGAATGAATAATGTTGATAAAAAGCGGAACTTCAATCACGCAAGAACTTCTTGCGCAAATTTAAACCTACTCGAACTTCAATAAAGCAATGCCCAACATCACCGAAATACTTCCTCGATACACCCGGCTCAACATACTGATTTCCGAAATATCGGACAGCCGTACCATTGAGTTCGAACAGCAACGGTTTATTTCGGATTTCTATGCTCAATTCAGCTATATTCAGCCACTTGAAGCGATGTTGATTGAGTTGGTAGCGCAAACCGAAGCGGAGCAGAGTGGAGTTTTGTTGCAAAGTCTGGGTCGAGAAATTCAACGCAACGTTCAATTAATTTCCGCGAACAGACAAACGCTTGAAAATATTGATGTTAAACAAGCCTGCGAAAAATTTGCCAAACAATACGATACTCCAATAGCCAATCAAATTCACATCACACAAGAAATTTGGATAGAGTATCAAAAAGTAGATAATTCATTAGACACCATTGGTTTTAGAAAGCACACCGAGCAAGAAGAAAAACGCCTTTGGGAAAAGCACGAAGAATTAACGAAGCGTTACAAGGACGAGAAAAAAGTGCTATCCCAACTCTACGATCAGCAAAAAGATGTTGAAACCACAGTCCGAAAATACATTGATAATAAATTCGGGGTGCTTCTGACTTTAAGCCAAACATTCAGCGATATTCTGGAAAAATATCTGCCGAAAGCCGAAACTACGCCACAAAATGGAGTATATTTCGATATGTCCTTAATTTCAGCCATTCACAAGGAATGCAACGATGAGCAGTTTGAAAATATATCCGAATTGGATTTGTATGCGATATTAAATTTACTGCCATCGTCTGGGCAATTTATCATAAAAAACGGTGAGCGAAACCGTGTTTATTACCTCATACACAAACTCTACGAACGATTACCCAAAGAAACTAATCAAACGTGGCGCACCGCTATTCTGCAGTCGCTTCAACTGAAAGAACGCACCTATCTGTCCAAATACCGAACAGCAAAAGGAGATAGTTCAACACCTGAATTAGAAAAGTTTGCTGATAATTTGGATGAGTTGTTTAAGGAGTTTGAGAGTTGATAAGATTATTTGTATCAAGGTCTTGTATTAATAGCGAAATAAAATGAAAAGCATTAATAATTGGAGAAAATGAAGAAATATCATTGTATTATTTGTAGTACAAAAATAAATTATAACATAAATTTTCCGTTTTGCAACTCTTGTTATGAACCATTCAAGAATAAAAAAATTACTCATAAAATAGATGGTGAATTTTGCCACTTATGTCGAAGTGAAAAAAATAAAGTAAGTAATATTGAGCCTCTATGTATTTATTGCACGCCATTTGGCAGAAAAGATAATTCAATAAACAAGATTTATATTGAGAAGTTGAATTGGTATAAAGATGAACATAGGCTAAAACAAATTTTGCCAAAATGGGATATTACTAATAATGACAAAATTGTACAATTTCAAGTTTTAGAACTTCTCAAAATTATATCGAAATCAAGTGATCTTAATACTGAACAAATATTTGAAAATAAACCCAGCGACATAAAAAGAATAATAAATATTTTGCGTCTATGGGAGTTTGGTTTAGCCTGTCTCCCACCTGTTTTAGAAGAAGAGAATAAAACTATTAATTTCAGAGATGGGAGACATAGGGTGCTTTCAGCTTATTTGGTAGGTTGTGAAAACATACCAATCACATTAGTAAGCTAGTAAAGAAATAAATGTATCATACAATTAGCTATCATTTAAAACTCATTTCTTGACAATTTCCCCCCCCCCTCAACGCCCTCCTCATCCAGGGCGTTTTTTCATTCCCTTTTCCCAACAAAAAAATCCAAAACTCCATCCATTTACCTCTCGTAACCTATCAAATTTCACCAACCACCCCAAGCATTCCACCTTAACCACCTCAATAAATATCATACATTGCTGATAATCAATGATATTTTGTGATAATCTATTTCAATCTTCCACTTCCATACCACCTCCAACGCCCGCTATCTTTGCATCGTTCGAACACTAACCGCCGTAGTACAAGGCAATTGTAACATCGAAACAAAGTCAGAAAAATTATGGATATTAAAGATTTGAAACAAAAACCATTGTGGCAGATGACGGGCGAAGAATTTCTTTTTTTACAAGAAAACAGCATCGGAAAAATCAACAATCAATCTACATCGACACTCGCTCACGACGGAAGCGAAAAACGACACGTTTACGGCATTGCAGGAATAGCCAAGCTTTTTGGGTGCAGTATGCCCACCGCAAACCGCATCAAGAAAAGCGGAAAAATTGACCGTGCCATTACGCAAATCGGGCGAAAAATCATTGTGGATGCGGAACTTGCCCTTGAACTGGCAGGACGTAAAACAGGCGGAAGGAAATAGCGATGGAAACACCGAACAAGAAAATCGACCTCGATGCTCTTTGGAAAAAGTCGTTGGTGCGGGTAACGGACGAGTTTTCGCTACCACCAGTCATACTGCAAGTGGACGATGCCGTTATCGGAACGCTGGGCAATTTCAGCGCATCCACAGGCAAGGCAAAAGCCAAGAAAACCTTCAACGTTTCGGCGATTGTGGCATCTGCCCTTATCAACGGACAGGTGCTCGAATACCGGGCGTCATTGCCCGAAGGGAAACGGAAAATCCTCTATTTCGACACTGAGCAAAGCCCATATCACTGCAAAAAAGTATTGCAACGCATCTTGAAGCTTGCCGGTCTTCCGCTCGACAAACAACCAGAAAATCTGATTTTCAGCCATCTGCGAGAAATAGCCAATCCTGCCGTTCGGTGCGAAATCATCCGCAAAGCCATCTACGGCATTGACGGCATCGGATTGGTGGTGATTGACGGCATTCGAGATTTGATGTTAGATATCAACAACGCCACGCAAGCCACCACGCTCATCGGCGATTTGATGCAGTGGACGAGCGAGCGGGAAATCCATATTCAAACCGTTTTGCATCTGAACAAAGGCGACGACAACAGTCGGGGACATATCGGCACGGAGCTGAACAACAAAGCCGAAACCGTATTGCAGGTAACCAAAGACCCCACGGATGAAAACCGGAGCATCGTTTCGGCATCGTTCATCCGTTCTAAACCCTTTGACAAATTCGCTTTCCGCATCTCGGACGAGCGGGACAACATCAACATCCCGCAGTTGGACACCGATTTCCATTCCGAAACCCTCACGAAACGAAACAGTTTCAGCTACACCGAGCTTTCGGACGAAGAGCATCGCCAAGCATTGGAACTGACTTTTGAAAATTCGGACGGATTGGGTTACGGCGATGTGATTGAAGCTTTGCGAAAAAGCTACACCACGGTCATTGGTGCAACGTATGGAATAGGAAAAACCAAGCAGTTGCTCACTTTCCTAAGAAACAAGCGGATGATTATCAAAAACGACAAACTCTACATTTTCAATCCCGAATATTACTATTGAAAAAATGGTTCGGAACGGAATGGGTGCGTATAGTGCCGACCCATACCGAACCAACGAAAAATGCAGTTCGGTTCGGTATCAGGCTATATATCCCTGTACCGTACTGAACCGATATGGAGACTTTTTACTGACGAAAAGAAAAAATAACAATTAAACCATTCAAAAAAATGAACACCGAACAAGCCAAACAAATCCGCATCGAAGAGTATTTGTCCCGCATCGGGATAATGCCCGCCAAAGAACGGGGACACAATCTTTGGTACTTTTCGCCTTTCAGAAACGAAAGCGAGCCTTCGCTAAAAGTAAACCGAAACATCAATCAGTGGCACGACTTCGGAAGTGGCGAAAAAGGCAACATCATCGATCTGGCAATGAAGTTGCACAACACCAACAGCGTTTCCGAAGCCTTGCAAGCCATCGAACGAGCCGTACCAATTACTTCAACACCATCTTTTTCTTTTCGTCAGCAAGACGTTTTTGAAAAAATGGAAAACGTAATTGTGCAACCACTCTCTCATCCGGCTTTAATCCAATTGCTCAACGAGCGGAAAATCCCGACCGACTTAGCACAAAACTACTGTAAAGAAGTTCATTACCTGCTAAACGGAAAGCATTACTTCGCCATCGCATTTCCCAACGATAAGGGCGGTTATGAAACGCTAAATCCTTATTTCAAAGGCTGTATTCCGCCCAAAGAAATTACCACGTTTGACCGAAAAACGGCTACTGTAAACCTTTTTGAAGGCTTTATGGATTATCTCAGTTTGCTGACTTTACAAGCCAAGCAAGCCGATGTTTCAGCCGTCGTTCTCAACTCGGTGAACAATCTCGAAAAAGCTGTTCCTTTTCTCTCAAAACACAGTATAATCAACGCCTTTTTGGACAACGACGAAGCCGGAAAACAAGCTCTCAAAAAACTGCAAAAATTGAATTTACCGGTTACGGATATTTCAAAAAGATATGCGGATTTTAAGGATGTGAACGATTATTTGTGCGGGAAGAAAATGCCCCAATTTCAAAAAAATCAAACAGTAGAAACGGAAACTTCAAAGCCGAAAATCGGCAAGCGTTTCAGACGCTAAAATTTACGAAATGCACCCAATGGACATTTTCTTGAAAAATGCCGTAGCTTATTAGGGGATTTTCTTAACAGTCCGCAAGCTACCTTAAAAATCCCCCAATAAGCCAAAGGGGAAAACCCCTCTGGACACCCCAAGTTCGCTCAAACTCACTTTATTTACAAACACTTTTTTATGGGCTACGCCGTATTACATTTGGAAAAAACAAGCGGAACCGACAGTGCAATGTCGGCACACATCGAGCGCACCATCGCACCCAAAAATGCCGATCCGGAACGCACGCATCTCAACCGGGAATTGATAAAACTCCCCGATACTGTCCGCAATCGTACCGAAGCTATCCAGCATCGTTTGGAAAATGCCGGATTGCAACGCAAAATCGGCAAAAACCAAGTCCGGGCAATCCGCATTCTGCTCTCTGGAAGTCCCGAAGAAATGCAACGCATCGAAGCAGACGGCAAGTTGAACGAATGGTGTGATGATAATTTACGCTGGTTGGGAAAAACTTACGGCAAGGAAAATATCGTTTCAGCCGTTCTGCATCTGGATGAAAGCACACCGCACATTCACGCCACATTGGTGCCGATAGTTACCACAGAAAGGAGGAAAAAGAAATCAGAAGAACAAGTAAAAAAGCAGTATCGCAAGAAAAATCCTAACGCACCACGACTTTCAGCCGATGATGTGATGACACGCATCAAACTCAAAGAATATCAGGACACGTATGCCGAAGCAATGGCGAAATTTGGCTTACAACGAGGAATTGACGGATCCGAAGCACGGCACGTCAGCACTTCGCAGTATTATCGGGAGTTGTTCGCAAAGAATGAGGATTTAAAGGAAAATATCGATGATTTGTTGAAAAAACAAACCGATGCCGAAAAGAAACTCTCAAAAGTCAAATCAGAAGTCAGCAAAGAGAAATTCAAAAATGCCAAAGCCGAAATAGGTGCAAATTTGATGGTCGGCGTAAATTCGCTTTTCAGTGGATCTAAAGTGAAACAGCAACAAACTGAAATCGAAGAACTGCAATCGGAAAACACATCTTTGAAATATGAGAACCGTTCGCTCAAAACCGAGATAAAGACCGCCCAACAAGAACACGAAAAAATTACCGATAAACTCCGTACCGAACTCCGAAAGATTTACGACTTATTTCCCAATCTCAGGGAACTACTTTCTATCGAACGGATGTGCCGTTTTGTTAGTTTTTCGGACGACTTAATTAAGCGGATATTAACTGGCGATAAAGTCGGCTTCAAAGGTAGTTTGTACTCCGCCGAATACAAACGCAAGTTTTCTACCGAACATTCCGTAGCACAAATGCAACCGGAACCGAAACAACCCGAGAAACTCCGTCTTACCATTGACGGTGTGGATATTATCGAATGGTTTCGGTTGAAATATAGGGAGTTTCAGCGGAGTGTGGGGATTGATTGGACGGATAGAAATGTGGGGAAGGGGAGGAAAATTTGAGATTGTTGTTATTTTATTCACATATAATATTAACTTTGCATATTGTTATTCAACAAAATAAATCAAAATCATTTTATCCCTTTTGTGTATCTCGTGTCACTTTGTCAATAGAGATAATATTGGAATTGAGCTATGAACAAAAAAAGTTTTTCGGAAAGAGATATTTGCACAAAATATATAACTCCTGCCTTAGAAAAATCAGGTTGGGATAAGCATCTTCAAATATTGGAAGAAGTTTCGTTTACGGATGGAAAAATCTATGTTAGAGGAGCATTTGTTGCAAGAGGAAAACGAAAACGTGCTGACTATATATTGTATTATAAACCCAACATTCCAATAGCGATAATTGAAGCCAAAGACAACAAACATTCGATTAGAGCCGGAATTCAACAAGCACTTGATTATGCGAGAATTTTAGATATTCCTTGCGTTTTTAGCAGTAATGGAGATGGATTTTTTTTCCACGACAGAACAGAAACGGATGTAGATATTGAAAAAGAAATAGGAATGGATGAATTTCCAACTCCATACGAGCTTTGGGAAAAGTATAAAAAATACAAAGGAATTACAACTCCTAATGCTGAAAAAATAGCTTCACAAAACTATTTTTTTGATGGATCAGGACGCAGACCAAGATATTACCAACAAATTGCCGTTAATAGAACAGTAGAAGCCATTGCAAACGGGCAAAACAGAATTTTGCTCGTAATGGCAACGGGAACAGGTAAAACTTACACAGCTTTTCAAATAATACATAGGCTTTGGAAAAGTGGAGCTAAAAAACGTATTCTGTTTTTAGCAGACCGAAATGCTCTGATTGATCAAACAAAACGTGGTGATTTTAAGCATTTTAAAGATAAAATGACGGTGGTAAAACGTCGACAAATAGACAAAAGTTTTGAAGTTTATTTAGCACTGTATCAAGGACTTTCGGGAAATGAAGCATCTACTGATGTTTACAAACAGTTTTCAAGAGAGTTTTTTGATCTCATTATAATTGACGAATGTCACCGTGGAAGTGCAAAAGAGGATAGTAGTTGGCGTGAAATACTGAATTACTTTGCAACGGCTACACATATCGGATTAACTGCAACGCCAAAAGAAACATACGAAGCAAGCAATATCGAATATTTCGGCGACCCAATTTACACTTATTCCCTACGTCAAGGCATTGACGATGGCTTTCTCGCTCCATACCGTGTCATTAGAATTGCACTAAATATTGATGCCGAAGGGTGGCGACCCGAACAAGGTAAAACAGACAAAGAAGGAAACCTTGTTGAAGATAGAATTTACAACCGTCGGGATTTTGATAAAAATCTCGTAATTGATGAACGAACCGATTTGGTTGCTTTAAAACTTACCGAATTTCTGAAAGGGTATGACCGATTTGCAAAATCCATCGTTTTTTGTGTGGATATTGACCATGCGGAAAGAATGCGTACAGCATTGGCAAAACAAAATCCAGATTTAGTCGCCGAAAATTATAAGTACATTATGCAGATTACAGGCGATAATGATGAGGGAAAGCGTGAATTAGACAATTTTATCAATCCTGAAGAGCGTTATCCGGTAATAGCCACAACTTCCGAATTGATGACAACAGGAGTTGATGCGCAAACTTGTAAGGTAATAGTGTTGGATGCAAACATCAACTCGATGACCAAGTTCAAACAAATTATTGGTCGTGGCACACGAATTAACGAAGAATACGGCAAATTTTATTTTACCATTTTAGATTTTAGAAATGCAACAGATTTATTTGCCGACCCTGATTTTGATGGCGAACCAATACGAATAAAGCCCGTTTCGGAAGACACCGATTTGAGTGATATAATAGATGAAGAAGAGACAAACGATACCCCAATAATAGACGAGGAAACCGGTGAAGAAATTATATTAGCCCCGCCAACACCGCTAGCGGAGCCACCAATGCCACCAGAACCACCAATGCCAAGAGAAAAAGTTTATGTAAATGGTGTCGATGTTTCTGTTTTAATTAGTCGTGAATTACATTTTGACCAACACGGTAAACCAATAACAACAAGTCTAAAAGACCATACACGAGAAATTATTCACGGACGATTTGCATCTTTGGAAGACTTTTTGAATAACTGGAATACTTCCGAACGCAAAGAGGCAATTATTGCAGAGCTGATGGAACAAGGTGTAATGGTAGAAGCGTTGCGAGATGCGGTTGACAGGCAAGTTGATTTGTTCGACCTTATATGCCACGTGGCTTACGACCAACCTCCATTAACACGGAAAGAACGAGCAAATAATGTAAAAAAAAGAAATTATTTTACCAAGTATGGAGCCCAAGCCCGAAAAGTGTTAGAGGCGTTGTTGGACAAATACGCCGACCAAGGCATTGAAAATATTGAAAATATTAATATTTTGACCGTTCCTCCAATCAATGAGTTCGGCTCGGTAACTGAGATTATAAAAGCATTTGGCAGTCGCGATAAGTATGAAATTGCCATTAAAGAGCTGCAAAATGAATTATATAAAATAGCATAGATAAATGAGTAATATAGGAGGCGTAATAAAATCCATTAGAGATATTTTCCGAAAAGATCCCGGACTGAGTGGTGATGCACAGCGAATTGAACAATTAGGCTGGATGATATTTCTGAAACTTTTTGACGATAAAGACAAAGAAAAAGAAATCCTAATTCCCGGCTATAAATCGCCTATTCCTGCCAAATTGCAATGGCGCAACTGGGCCGAAGATGACGAAGGTATTACGGGTGATGAGTTAATTAATTTTGTAAATAACGAGCTTTTTCCGACCTTAAAGGAGTTGCAGATTGTACAAGATGAAAAATTAAGCGTTATTATCCGTAATATTTTTGACGGAACCAATAACTATATGAAAAGCGGAACCACGTTCCGCCAAGCAATAAACAAACTCAACGAAATAGATTTTAATAGTAGCCGTGAACATCACATATTTAATGTGATTTATGAAGATATTCTGCAAGGCTTAGCTGCCAAAAAAGACACCGGAGAGTTTTACACACCAAGGGCTGTAACCCAATTTGTTGTAGATATGGTAAATCCCAAATTGGGAGAAAAGATATGCGACCCTGCTTGTGGTACGGCGGGTTTCTTGGTTTGCTCCATAGATCATTTGCAAAAGCAAGTTAAGAATATTCAAGACCGAGAAATACTGCAAGAAACAGTAACTGGCATAGAACTAAAGCCACTGCCTTTTATGCTTAGTGTGGTAAACCTGATTACCCACGACATAGCCGCACCGAAAATAGAAAACACAGATGCCCTAAGCCGTGAACTCACTTCCATAAAACAAAAAGATAGAGTGGATATTATCGTGGCAAATCCGCCTTTTGGTGGTGTGGTTGGCGATGGTATGGAAACTAATTTCCCACTCAATTACCGCACAAAAGAGAGTGCTGATCTTTTCCTAATCCTATTTATTCAGCTGTTAAAAAAAGGAGGGCGAGCAGGTATTGTTCTCCCCGACGGCAGTTTGACTGGTGATGGAGTAAAACAACGTGTACGCCAAAAACTCTTGGAAGATTGTAATGTACATACCATTGTACGCTTACCAAACTCGGTTTTTGCACCATACGCTACGGTAAATACAAACCTCATTTTCTTTGAAAAAGGGAAACCAACCAAAGAAATTTGGTATTACGAACATACCCTACCCAAAGGTTACAAAGCATACAGCAAAACCAAACCAATCCAAATTTCAGAGTTTGATGAAATAAAAAAATGGTGGAATAAGAGAACCGAACACGAGTTCGCATATAAAGTTTCTATTGATACCATTATTGAACGCAATTACGA
Organism: Bacteroidia bacterium; assembly: GCA_030538215.1. Taxonomy (GTDB): domain Bacteria; phylum Bacteroidota; class Bacteroidia; order Bacteroidales; family Dysgonomonadaceae; genus Petrimonas. The sequence continues at coordinate 22,956 of JAUNUM010000026.1, read as the reverse complement.
CTTGGATGTAAAAAATCCAAATAAAGTTGTGAAAGAAGTGGTTTATGATAAAAAAGCAATTATTGAGAAAATAGAATACAATCAAACAAAGATTTCCACAATTATTGAAGAACTAAAATCCTTAGCATAGATGAAGTGTAGGTTAGGCGACATATGCACAATCACGAAAGGTGGAACCGGAATAATGAAAGCTATTCCGGGATCTTATACAATGGTAACCTTGGGAGAGGAAGATAAAACACACATAGACTATCAGTTTGATGCAAAAGCTGTTATTATTCCTCTGGTTTCTTCCACAGGACACGGACACGCAAGTATGAAACGTGTCAAATATTGTGAAGGGAAATTTGCTTTGGGAAATATTTTATGTGCCGTTATTCCAAATGATGAGAATTTTGTTTTAGCTAAGTATCTTCATATTTATCTACATTGGAATAGGGAAGAACTGTTGGTTTCTCAAATGAAAGGTATGGCAAATGTGAGTTTGCCTATGAACAGAATTGAAGATGTAATTGTAGCGGTACCAAGCATTGAAAAACAAATAGAAATTATTGAGCTTGAAAAGCAATTGGTTGAAAAGGAAATAGAAACAAGTATCCTTTTTGCAGATCAACTTACCCTCCTCGAAAACCTCAACCAAGCAATACTACAAGACGCTGTACAAGGCAAATTAGTTCCGCAAGACCCGAATGATGAGCCGGCTGCTGAACTCATCGAGCGCATCAAAGATGAAAAAGCCAAATCGGGTAAAAAAGAAAAATCTTTGCTACCCATCAAACCCGAAGAAATTCCATTTGATATTCCAAGAAATTGGGTGTGGTGTAGGTTGGGGGAGTTAATTGAATACACTGAAAATCTTGATATTCAAAAATATCTTTCACCTGACACAATTATCAACTATGTTGATATTGATGCCATTGATAATCTGAATTTCGTAATCAGAGAGGCAAAGCAAAAAACAGTCAGTGAGCTTTCTACTCGTGCAAGAAGGATTTTAAAGCCAAATTACATTGTTTATTCCACAGTGAGACCATATTTGAAAAACATTGCAATTGTTGAGGACGAAAAAGATAATTACATTGGTTCTACAGGCTTTAATGTATTTAAAACTCTTGATGTAGAATTGAAGTATGCTTTTTATTATCTGCTTACACCTTATGTAAATAATTCATTCAAAGATTTAATGGTTGGGTTTAATTCGCCAAGCATTACCAACGACCAATTTAAAAAAAACCTTTTTCCTCTTCCACCACTAACCGAGCAAAAGCGCATCGTAGCGGAAATAGAGAAGCAATTTGCCAAAACCAAACAATTAAAAGAACATATCATTGCTAGCCAAGAAGCTAGCGCGCAATTGCTTAAAGCATTGCTACACGAGGCATTTGAGGGGAAGAAAGCGAAAGTAAAACAAAAAGCGAAAGTCATTGAGTTAAAACCAACCAATGTGGATTATTATCGCAGAACGGTTTTAGCTGCGGAAATAGTTTGGCAGTTGCACAAAGAACCCACTTTGGGACATCTGAAACTGCAAAAGCTAATCTATCTCTGTCAAAAATCAGCAGATATGCAACTACCTACCAATTTTCTTCGTCAGGCAATGGGACCATATGACAATCGATTAATGCGTTCTATTGACAAACAACTTAAAGAGAAAAAATGGTTTGAATATAAAAAAGAAGAAATTCTCAAATACCAACCATTAGAAAAGGCTGGACAGCACCACACTGATTTTTTGAAATACTTTTCAGTAGAAAGCGAAAGCATTCAGTATATAATAAACAAGTTTAAGCCCACTAAATCAGACACAGTAGAGATTGTAGCCACACTTTATGCCTGTATGGATAATATGTTAAGTGAGAACACAATCTTTTCAGAAGCTTTACTCTTCCAGCGTTTTTATGAATGGTCGGAAGAGAAGAAAAAGTTCGGTGAAGGACAAATAAAGAAAGTTTTCACAAGGATGAAAGAAACGGGTATAATTCCAAACGGGTATAATCTCTAATCTCTATGCTATGGCTAACTACTGGAAAGAACAAGGCATTCCACATAAAGGTTGGTTTTTGGTTGATGTTATTGATATTCGTGAAGATGGACAATCAGAATTGGATACAAATTATGAAACTTGTATGATGTGCGGGAACGAAAAAATTCGTTACCTACATATTGTTAAACACGCAGAAATTATGGAAGAATTTAAAGTTGGTTGCAATTGTGCTGAGAAAATGACCAACGATTATATAAATCCGGAAAAACGAGAGAGAGAATTAAGAAACAGAGCAAATAGAAGAGTTAATTGGAGAAAGAAAGATTGGAGAGTTAGCAAAAATGGAAATTACTTTCTAAACATTGAAGAACGTCATCTGCTTATTTACAAAGACAAGAAAACGAATAAATACAAAGTGAAAATTAACGAACAATTTGGCTATAAAACCTTTGACACTTTGGAAAAGGCTAAAATTGCAGCATTCAATGGAATGGAGTATCTAAAAGACAAAGGAAAGTGGTAAAATGTACTTAAATTATTATGCTTAGAGTTATTGAGATAGAGAATATTAAAGGGATACAACATAAAAGATTTGAATTAGGTATCCAACCCAACAAACCAAGTATTTTGGTAGCCCCGAATGGCTTTGGTAAGAGTTCGCTGGCGACAGCTTTTAATTCAATGAACAATAGAAGAATTGTCTTAAACGAAGAAGACTATCACGCAGAAAATAGCACTAATTTACCAAGAATTCAAATAGAATATACAAGACCTGATGGCACTCCTACAACACTTGAAGCTACAGATACTACCAATACGATAAGCAGTGAAATAGATTATTTTGTAATAAACAATCTCACTAAACCCAAAGGTAATGCTTCAACATTTGGTGGTTTTGCAAACGCAAGAGCGTCATTGATAATTGAAGATGTTGTATTGGTTGATCGCATTCCGACTAATGTTTCATTCAATTATTCATTCCGTAATAGTCAAACCCGATTTGGTCAAAATTCAAAAGTATTACCCAATGCTACCCCAGTATTAACAAATCTGAAATTAGTTGAAGAATTAAGTGAATGTTATCAGGCATTGCAACGAGCAAACGGAGATAGAATTCAGAGGAGAATTAATACAATTATCGCAGACATCAACTCACAAGCAGGAACAACAGAAACTCTTACTAATTGGATAACCACGCACCGTTTAAATGACCTAAAACAAATTGACAACCTAAATACTATTGGTAATCTTATCAATGAATTTGACATTGGCTATAATTCAGAAACAAAGAGCTATTTAGCAGCTATCCAATTGATTTGGCTATACAACCAAGACATTAACAACTTCAAAAATGCTTGTACCTACAATATTTACCGATTAGATAAACAACGGTTTGATGCAACACTAACAACATTTAATTGTACTTGGAAAAATATTCGTTCAAGTGAAACGGGTGGAAAGCTTGTTGTAAAATTTCCAAAAGCAAACCACATCTCTAATGGACAGAGGGATATTCTCACTTTCATCTCAATGCTTTTTAAAGCAAAGAGAAATTTAAAGAAGCCTGCAAATATTCTTGTAATCGATGAAGTCTTTGATTATTTGGATGATGCTAACCTTATTGCAGCACAGTATTATATTACAAAATTCATTAAAGAATTTGATACTCTTGGCAAGAAAATTTATCCGCTAATCCTAACTCACTTAAACCCCAATTACTTTAAGAACTATGCTTTCAGCAACCAAAAGGTATACTACTTGGACAAATCAACTATTCAGGTAAATCAGCATTTAATAAAAATGCTACGTAAAAGAGAAGATAAAAATATCGATGTTTCATTAAGAGATGATATTTCTAAATACTTGCTTCACTATGAACCTACTTGTATAAATAGACGTAACGATTTTAAGAAGATGACTTTACCAGAACTCTGGGGTGAAGAACATAATTTTTATCAGTTTTTATTTGATGAAGTTAAGAATTATTTAGATGCTCGTGAATATTGTCCTTTTGCTGTTTGTGGTGGAGTAAGAGTGAAAATAGAAGAAATTGCATATTGCCAATTACAAAATTCAACAAGTAAAATGGTGTTTTTATCAGAAAAAATGACAAGACCTAAATTAGAAAAAGCAGAAGAAATGGGAATTGTTTCACCCGAAAGTCATTATTTGCTTGGTATAATTTATAATGAAGGAATGCATTGGAAAGAAAATCAAGATAATGTATCACCCATAGCATCAAAATTAGAAAATTTGACAATAAAAAAATTGATTAGCGACATATTCATCTGAAAATAAAAAAAAGGATACACCCTGATTTTCTGGGCGTAGAAAAGGGTGTAAATCGCATAACCTGCTGATTTACACCCTTGTTTGCGGAGAGAGAGGGATTCGAACCCCCGGAAGCTCTCACTTCAACGGTTTTCAAGACCGCCGCAATCGACCACTCTGCCATCTCTCCCTGCTTTTATCGAAAAGCGAGTGCAAAGGTATAATTATTTTTGAAAACAAAAAAGATTCTATCGAAATTTATTTTGCGAGTAACAGTCATAGGCATCAAAAAAGAAAATAAACACTATCTTTGTTGAAATTTTAGAAAATCAAAATGTTATTTACCGAACTTCCGCTATGCGATGCGCTTATTGATGGCTTGCAAGCTATGAACTTTAAAGAAACCACTCCAATTCAGGAGCAAGCTATTCCTGTTATTCTTCAAAAAAAAGATATTATAGCGTGTGCACAAACCGGAACCGGTAAAACGGCCGCTTTTCTACTGCCCTTAATCAACAACTTGCATACCGAACTGCATGAAGAACACAAGATTAATGCCATTATTATGGCTCCCACGCGTGAACTGGCTCAACAGATAGATCAGCAAATGGAAGGTTTTTCGTATTTTACATCGTTTTCGTCGGTGGCGGTTTATGGTGGAAATGACGGCGATGCATGGAATATTCAAAAAAAAGGTTTAATTAGTGGTGCCGATGTGGTAATTGCTACGCCCGGCAGATTGCTTTCGCATATAAATTTATACGAAATCGATTTTTCGGGCATAAAATATTTTATTTTGGATGAAGCCGATAGAATGCTCGATATGGGATTTTACGACGACATTATGAAAATAGAAAAACTATTGCCGAAAGACCGCCAAACCATCATGTTTTCGGCAACGATGCCGCCCAAAATTCAACAACTGGCAAAAACTATTTTACGCAATCCCGAGGAAATCACCATAGCCATTGCCCGTCCGCCGGAAACCATTCTACAATCGGCTTACATTTGTTATGAACCTCAGAAAATAGAAATTGTAAAACACCTGTTTTCCGAAAAAAAACCTAATAAAGTAATTCTCTTTTCGGGAAAAAAACAGAAAGTAAAAGAAATTACCAAAACATTGCGCCGGATGGGATTATCGGCAGATGCCATGCACTCTGATTTAGAGCAATCGGAACGCGACAGCGTGATGCACGAATTTCGTAACGAACGGGTAGATATTCTCGTGGCCACCGATATTGTTGCGCGCGGCATTGATATTGACGACATTTCACTCATCATCAATTTCGATGTGCCTTACGATGTGGAAGATTACGTGCACCGCATCGGGCGAACGGCACGTGCCGGCGATTCGGGCATGGCCATCACGTTTATATCACCCGAAGAGCAGTTTCGATTTTCAAAAATTGAAAAATTTCTACAAAAAGAGATCTATAAAATACCGATTCCTACGGAATTGGGCGAAACACCCGAGTACAATCCGGAGAAGATGCGGAAAGAAAGTGGAAAACGTCCGAATAGAAGAAGAAATTTCGATAAAAAACATACAACCAAATCATCCGGCAACAAGGAAAAAAACTCCGGTCCTAAAAAACCACGAAGCCGGTCTGATAAAAATCAAACCGGCTCCTGACAGGATAAATCTGCAAAACGTATATTATTTTTCGATTAATCCGCTTTGCGCTCCAATTTAATGATATCCATTCCTCTTTTAATGGCTTTTTCATTCATTGGCAACAACTTATGGTGGCGTTCAGGAAGCGATTGCTTTAATCCCTTCATTACATTCTCCAACTGAACCACCGGCGATAATTTGAGCAATCCACCCAACACAATCATATTGAAAACCTTGGTATTTTCCATTCGCATGGATTCTTCCATGGCATCAACCCTGTAAACATGAATATCTTTACGCGATGTTGACTTATGCACGCCGTAGCCGTCGTAAATAAGAATTCCACCGGGCTTTACTCTTCCTTCGAATTTATCTAACGATGGTTGATTTAAAACAATGGCAACATCATATTGATTAACAACAGGAGAGCTTATAAGATCGTCGGAAATGATTACCGTAACGTTTGCTGTTCCACCACGTTGCTCGGGTCCGTAAGCCGGAAACCACGACACTTCCTTGTCTTCCATAATTCCCGAATAAGCAAGAATTTTACCCATCGACAATACACCCTGTCCTCCAAATCCTGCAATTACTATTTCTTGTAACATATTTTTTAGTTATTAGTTATAGGTGATGAGTTATAAGTTTTCTAAACCAATTTACAGAAAACTGTTAACCGTCAATTTAAACGTTTTTTAAATCTCCCAACGGATAAACCGGGAACATATTTTCTACCATCCAGTCATTTGCAGCTTCAGGTGTCATTTTCCAGCCCGAACTACAAGTAGATACTATTTCCACAATAGAAGTTCCTTTTCCTGCCATTGAGTTTTCGAAAGCCAATTTTATCATCCGCTTGGCTTTTTTAACGGCTGCTGCCGTATGAACACTTTGACGTGTAACTAAGCAAACGCCATCGAGCAATGCCAGCATATCGGAAATTTTCAACGGATTTCCCATAGTTTGCACATCACGCCCCTCGGGACTGGTTGCAGTTTTCATGTCTTTAAGTGTTGTTGGCGCCATTTGTCCACCGGTCATTCCATAAATTCCATTGTTGATAAACACAATAGCAATATTCTCGCCACGGTTTGCAGCATGAATGGTTTCGGCGGTTCCAATAGCTGCCAAATCGCCATCGCCCTGATACGTAAACACCATTTTATCCGGATTCAAACGTTTTACCGCGGTAGCCAATGCAGGTGCACGACCGTGAGCGGCTTCTTGCCAATCTATATCCAAATACTTATATGCAAAAACGGCGCATCCTACAGGAGCAATACCTATTGTTTTTTCCTGCAAGCCCAGTTCTTTTATCACATCCGCAACCAATTTATGAACAACACCGTGCGAACAACCCGGGCAATAATGCATGTAATTGTCGTTCATGATTTCCGGTTTAGCATAAACCAGATTTTCGGGACTAACTATACTGTTTATATCCATAATTCTAATTTGTTGAAAATTTATTGTTATTTCAATTAATTGTTTTTCGCTTTACTTCGTTATTAGTCATGATGCTTAAACAGTGTACTAACACGATGTATTTTTCAACAAAACAATTGAATAACTATCGAATTTCTTTTTTCTATCTTTTAGAGAATCTGTATAAAAAATAACAAACTACTGCGCAAGCTCCTGTAATCCAAGTTAGCTTCATGTTTTTATCTGAAACAAAATAAACAACTATCGTTGCTAAAAAGAATAGCAAAAACAGCATAGAAAATAATTGTTGTAATTTAGGGCTCACGACTTTTAGTTTTTATTTTACGATTTTTTCTTTTAATGCATCAAGCACACCGTCGGGTGTGGGAACAATTCCCCCCAGGCGTCCATAATGTTCTACCGGAGTTTTTCCGCTTACAGCCAAACGAACGTCTTCTACCATTTGTCCGGCATTAAGTTCCACGGTAAGCATACCTTTCACTTTATCGGCATATTTATTGATAATTTCGCCTGGGAAAGGCCATAAGGTGATAGGACGAATTAATCCTACTTTCAAGCCTTCTTCTTTAGCTAAATCAATTGTTTTCATACAAATACGTGCTGCCGAACCAAAAGCCACGAGAATATAATCCGCATTTTCGCAGTTAAGTGCTTCGTAACGAACTTCGTTTTTCTCAATTTCTTTGTATTTTTCTTGAAATCCGATATTGCGTTTTTCCATTATTTCCGAGTCCATTTCAAGAGAAGTAATAATGTTTGGCTCTCTGTCTGGAGTTTTACCAAGTGTTGCCCACGGGCATTGTTCGCGGATCTCTTGCTCGGTACGGCGACGTTTGTACTCGGGAAGTTTCACTTTTTCCATCATTTGTCCGATAACGCCATCGGTAAGAATCATTGCCGGATTACGATATTTGTAAGCCAAATCAAATCCTAATCCCACAAAATCGGCCATTTCCTGAACAGAGTTGGGCGCCAATGTAATTAAACGATAATCACCGTGTCCTCCTCCTTTAACTGTCTGAAAATAATCCGCTTGCGATGGTTGAATTGTTCCCAATCCGGGACCGCCGCGTTGTACGTTTACGATAAGACATGGCAGTTCTGCACCTGCAATATAGGAAATTCCTTCCTGCTTAAGACTTACGCCCGGGCTGGATGAGCTCGTCATTGAGTATTTTCCACAAGCTGCTCCACCATAAACCATGTTAATGGCAGCAACTTCACTCTCTGCCTGAAGCACTACCATGCCTGTTGTTTTCCATGGTGCAACTTCCATAAGCGTTTCTATAATTTCAGACTGAGGTGTGATAGGATATCCGAAATATCCATCAACACCGTAGCGAATTGCCGCATGAGCGATGGCTTCGTTTCCCTTCATCAAAGTAATTTCTTCTGTCATAATTTAAATTTAAGTTTTTTTTAATTTTCTACTTAGTAAAAGACTTAAGAATCTAAACGTTTACTTACTTGTCCAATCGTTTGCGATAAACTGTCAGACATCCGTCGGGGCAAACTGTTCCACAATTGAAGCAGCCGATACACTCTTCGGGGTTCTTCATATAAACGTAATGATAGCCACGATCATTTACTTCGCGTGGCTGCAATTCCAACACGTCCGTAGGACATGATACAACGCACAGGTTGCAACCTTTGCAACGTTGCGTATTAACAACTACATAACCTTGTACTTTTGCCATTTTTTATTTTTATTGTGGTTTTTTGTTGGTTTTTGCAAAATTAGTCGATGTTTCACATTTTTTCAACTTTTCTGTGTTAAAAATTATGCATAAGTTATTTAAAATTACTTCGATAGAGAATTGGATTATAATTGAACTTCACTATTTTGTAACAAAAAAAGAACATTTTTTATCAATAAACAAGAAACAACAACTTGACAGGCACAAAAAAAATCGAAATATAACTTTGAAAAATATTTATTGTTCACCAATAAAATGCATTTTCTTTCATCCATTTGCCTTGAACTTTCATTACTTGCTCAATAACATCGCGAGCAACGCCTTCTCCACCCGCCACCGGTGAAATATAAGTGGAAATATCTTTAATTTCCTGACAAGCATCGGCAGGAGCAACGGGTAGTCCCACTTTCTGCATCACCAGATAATCAATAATATCATCACCCACGTACATAATTTCTTCAGGCTTAAATCCGGTTGTGTTCATATATTCTTCCAACCGAACAACTTTGTCGTACGATTTTAAATAAATATGCTTTACACCAAGCGATTCCAATCGGCGTTGAACGGCTTTTGAGCATCCACCGGTTATAATGGCTACATCTAATCCCGATTTTATGGCAAGATAAATGGCGTATCCATCTCGCACGTTTGTCGATCGCATCGGTTGGCCATCTTCGCCCAGCAAAACAGTTTGACGGGACAAAACTCCATCCACATCGAAGATAAACGATTTTATTTTGGTGAGATCGTAATTAATTGCACTCATATTTTAAAATTATTGGGGAATTGGTGATGGATGGCGAAGGCTACAATATTGAAAACTTAAACTTTATCCCCTCCGAGTCGATAGAATCAAAATTAATCCAATCACCAACAATGCAATGGGCAATAGGAGATTTCGATAATTTTTCATCCATCCGAAAAACGCATCGAAGTGAATAATTAAACCGATTATCGTGAAAACCAAACCCAGCGTTTTTTCTTTTCTATAAATCAAAAAAATAATGCCGGCAACCAGAAAATAAGTCCCGATACTTTGAATAAAATTCGAGAAAGGAAGAGCATCAGTTACGCCTGTTTTATCTAATAGAATAAGAATTCCAAAGGCAAGCAGAGTCACTCCCCAAGCCATTTTATCGGATCGTTTATCAATAGTAGCCATAGCAGTTAATCTTGTGAGAATTTGTATTTTTCAATATGTATTTTCTCCCACAACAAGTTATCCATGTTGTTGGGCGACCGGGGTTTTTCTTTTTTTCCGAAAGAAATAATGCAGAGCACTTCCAACGGCATGGGAATTTCAAGAATATCATTGATATATTCTCCCGAAGAAACAGTTTCTGAAAATTCGCGATTTCTAACTTGAACCCAGCAACTGCCAATCCCCAACTCTTCGGCTTGCAATTGCATATTAATGGTGGCGATAGAAGCATCCTCTATCCAAACATCGCTTTCCAACGGATTTCCAAGAACAACAACTGCTAAAGCTGCATCGGCTATAAAATTTGCGCCGTGAGGCTTACAAGCAGAAAGTTTTGTAAGCATTTCCTTATTTTCTACTACCACAAACTCCCACGAGTGCTTGTTTTTAGACGTGGGCGAAAGCAATGCGGCCTCCAGAATAAGCTGCACGGAGTCACCCGATAAAGGTTCGTTTAAATACTTCCGATAACTTCTCCGATTAATAAGAAGTGTATTAAAATCTTGCATAATTTCTATTTCTTTCGACACGCAAAAATAGCCATAAAAATTAAGATTTGAAAGGAACTATTGTCTGTTTACATCCGATATCAAACTTCTGACTCTTAACTTTACTATGACTATCAAAAAAACACAACAAGAAATCATCAACGAATTCAGTATCTACGATGATTGGATAAAGTAAATACACGCACATTATTGAACAGGGAAACACACTGAAATCAATTGACAAAAAATAAAAAGAAATTTTGCAACCATTGTCTTCAATTCATAAATAAAGAGAGAATCCCACAAATATTTTTATTTCATTTGCTTTTGCCACATATTCTTTTTTCGTGTCAGTATAAAAATCATAATAAGGACCTCCAATTTGTTTAAGGTTAGAGTATAAATATTGCAACTCTAAATCAATAGAAAGATTCTCTCTTACAAAAAATGCACCACCAACTCCACCGCCAAAAGCAAGGCCGTGTGCTTCATTCACATACATAACCATCGAGAAAATATCTCTCAAGTTTTTATATCTGTAACCCATGTTGGCTTTTACGAAAGGACGATAATTTGTTCCTTGAAAAAAATATTTAAACTCCGATAGTAAACTCGCATCACCACTTACGGATCCGCTTGTATAGCCTAACAAATTTGCCGACAATCCTACCGAAAAGTTATCAAACAAAAAATAGCCAACTTCAGGTTTGATGCTAATTGTGGTAACCTTTGACTCGGAAGGAGCGGTAGAAAATCCTCCTTTCGTTTGCGATACTTCAATAGAACTCGCGCCTCCTATAATAAAATGTCCTTGTTTCGTTTGTGCCTGAAGGCTTGTCAATGCAAATACTGTTATGAGTGTAACGATAATAATTCTGTGTTTCATATTGTGTGGGTGTTAAAAGAAAAGTGAAAAACCAATGGCTCCTGCAAAGCCTTTCATATCCATCTTAATAGATGAATCTCCCGAAAAACTTGTTTTAATCACAGCATATTGTCCCGATAAATCAAGAGAAATATTTCTCTTTACAAAAAAAGCAAGTCCAATCCCCCCACCCAACGTGTATCCGTTAAAAGATTGCGTAGCTTTTCCTCCACTGGTTAATGGTGTTTTGGTGCTGATATTTACATATCCGCCTCCTACCTGCACAAACGGGCGGACGATTTGGCTTATCGGAAGATAATAAGTAATGTCAGGCATAAATATAAACTGTGATGTTTGACTTTTTGTTTTGCCATTATTAACGGCATACGATGTTTGTAGCGATACTGCCAAATTATCAATTATAAAATAACCGAAAGCGGGTGTAATATTAAAGTTATAGGTACTTTGCGCTCCGGTGTATCCTACAACGGCAGAACCTGAAATTTCGGTGCTAGAAAAGGTGAAGTCAAGTGAAGTCTTTCCTGAAACCAGAAATTTCCCTTTCTCTGTTTGCGCCATTACTGTAGTTGCTAACAACAGTAAAAGAGCTGTCAAAAATGTTTTTGTTTTCATTTTAATTATGTTTAAATTATGTTTTGTGAAGAATATGGATCTAATTGTTGAAGTAGAAAAAATATGATAATAAAAATCATTAAATAATTAAATTTTAATTCAACTCCGAGTTTGCTTCATTTATAATTACAAAGATATAAGATATTCTTATATACTGCATCAAAACCACAAAAATAAGTAGGATATAGAGTCAACCAATATTTAGCATTACCTATCCTAAAATCACAAATCAAACAAGCATAACTTTATTCTCAGATCAGACACAACTTAGAACTAATCTAAATAAAAACACTTATCTTTGTATTCAAAATTCAAATTCATGTATCACGTTTGCCGAACATATATAAAGCCGGGGATGAAATTGTTCGATTTAATCGAAGAAAATCCGTCGCTTTTGTTGATGATGCAACACTTCGACATTGATTTCCGAGTGGGTGATTCCACTATTGAACAACTATGCAAAAAAAAGGGAATCAGCGAAAAACTCTTTATGTCGGTAGCTAATCTTTACAACGGATTCAAACCCAAAGAAAATCCTATTAATTCCATTCACGATTTAAAACAAATTGTGGAGTTTTTAAGGAACAGTCACAATTATTATCGTGAAGATAAGTATCCGCAAATTAGTTCGTACATTAAGCAGCTACAAAAAAATCATCCGGAAAAGGAGTTGAAACTATTAGAGAAGTTTTTCAACGAGTATTTCGCCGAAGTAATTGATCATCTAGATTACGAAGACAACATTGCTTTCCCCTATTTTATAGAGCTTATCAATAATAATGAGAGTGTTAAAAAGAACTTATACTCGGCCAAAGAGTATGGTGAGCATCACACCGATATTGAACTGAAAATAAAAGATATAAAAAATTTATTATTGAAATATGTAGCAATTAACGACGATCTGAACCTACGCCGCAAATTACTTTTTTCGCTATGTGAATTGGAATATGATCTTTACATTCATTCACTAATTGAAGAAACCATCTTAATTCCATTTGGATATAACATGGAGCAGGCATGAACAGACATCGGCTACATATCGTCATCATGGTGCACTCACAAATTATTTATGAAGGACTACACACCGTTCTTTCTCAATCGGATATGGACTGTATGATCTGCAAAGTAGATTCATTAGACGATTTGGAAGACATTCTTCATTCCAAAAAGATAGATGTGCTAATCACCAATCCGCTTCTATTGGTAAACAGGGAAAAAGAAGTAAAAAGAATACGCAAAAACCATCCTCATTTCTCTATTGTCGGTATTAATTTAGGTATTGTCGATAATCATTCATTATCGTTGCTCGACTCATCTTTTACCATCTTCGATACCGCGGAACAGGTTTTATCTAAGCTACAAAAAGCAGGAAGCAACAGTGAGTTGAAAATTACCTCAAACGATGATAACTTAACAGAAAGAGAACTTGATGTGCTTACTAAACTCGTTCACGGTTATTCCAATAAAGAAATTGCAGACTCTCTCAATATCAGTATCCATACTGTGGTTACACACCGAAAAAACATAACTACTAAAACCGGCATTCGAAGTCAGTCGGGGTTAACAATCTACGCTATTTCGAAAAAAATTATTTCAATAGAAGACGTAGATTTACATTAACACCGGATGAAGCTGTTTCACGCTTATTTTCTCTGTCACACCAACATCACAATCACAACCGTTAACACGGCGCTAATAGCAATCATAACCATTCCACGCCTACTTTTCCTACTGCCTAATTTGAACATAAAAAGCGAAGAAACAGCTAAAAAAGTGAGCATAAAACCATAAGCAAGTGCTATTATGGACATTTTGCTGGTGCCGGTAACTTTATGTAAATTCACTAGCTTATCCAATGGAAACAGATACACTTTTCGGGTCACAACAGCAATTCCGGTTTCTGTATCGTAAACACCCTCTTTGAAAAAGATTTTAGAACCCTCTTCACGTGTTACATCAAACGCTCGAATGCGAAGCTGTAAGCCCAAACTTCTGTCCTTCAAACCCGTTTCCAATTGTATTTCTTCCGTTCTGTTAACTTTCATGAAATCGGTATTGCGGTAGATAAGCAACATACCGCTAAGCGCGTAAACAAGGGTCAATCCGATAGTTAAGAAGCCAATATCTCGATGCAAAACACGCATTAGGTAATAAATATTTACTTTCCCATTTTGTCTTTTCATATTGTGTATATTATTTGTCGTAGAGACACACAGCTGTGTGCCTCCACGAATATCAAAACTGATAACTTAATGCTACTGCAAAGTTTCTCGGATCGGTCGGATTCAGATAACCACCTCTATAATAAGCGGTGTATCCAATAGAGTTTAGCAGATTATTTACAAATGCCCGAATCTGATATTTTTTATACCGATAACCCATTTGGAGATTAAGTGTTGTGTAAGCTTTTGCCATAAAAGGAGACGTATTTGCTTGCACATTATGACCGGACAAAACCCTATATGTGTATTCAGCAAGCGGACGTTCACCCACAAAATAAACACCCAACCCGAAAGACAAATTACGGAAAATGCCATCAAAAACCGTATAGTTCAGCCATCCGTTAGCAGTGTGATTAGCGGTATTCATTGGCGATGAACCTTCGTGGTAATAAGGACTATCGTGATACGATGCATCCAAATAGGAGTATCCCATTGCCACATCCATATTTTTCAATAACTTACCGGTTAATTCCAGCTCAACTCCCTCTCTTTTTAAGTTTCCGGCTTTCATGTAATAACCGGTATTATTTCCACCTTTATCCAGCGCGGCATATGTGAGATTGTTGTTTTTGATATGGAAATAGGTAGCATTAAATCGAAGTCGATTATCAAACCATTCGCTTTTAAATCCGGCTTCCAGCTGTTTTTCACGTGTTGGTCCAACCGGAGTAATTTTATCTTCGAGCAAATTGCTTGCTCCTCTTAATGAAGTGGTTGTGGTATAGGATGCAAAAATATTGAAATTATTAAATGGCGTAATGATGATTCCGAACAACGGATCCCAAACATCGCCACCCGTTGACGAAGCTACATTGTTGCTGACTCCACTTACCTGACTATATCGTAATCCGAGTGAAATTTTCAGATAACGATTAAAAGTCATCACTTCCTGCAGCAACAAGCCATAAGCATATTCTTGAGAATTGTTAGGTTGCCCGTTTGTTAATCGTGCTTTGGGTGCAATATTAGGAATTGGTTGAAGAACATTGATAGTATCAACGATGACAGAATTTGTATTTGTAGTTGTTACATTTATCCAACGATAATCGAACCCCAGGTTAAACGTATGCTTTATCGGTCCGGTAAGAATATCTTTTCCTATTAAATCCAGTTGAAAAACACCATTTTTATCGTTTCGTTGACTCCCGCTGTATCTGCGCGAACGAAGGTTGTATTCACCGGTTTTCGATGCAATTGACAAAGGCATAACATGTGCTCGCACGCTTCTCACGTTTAATCCAGCTCCGGCATACGCCGCACGCATGCTGAATCCCCTACCCAATTCGCGTGTGAAGTGTGCCATATAAGTTAAAGTATTATTTATTTGTCGATCGGTAGAAAAACCTAAAAAGCGATCGCTTGGCATCGTATAAATATTATTTACACTGTCGGCACTTAAGTTTACCGTTCCCTGGTCAGGGGTGCGAGAATCGTGCATATAATCCATCTCCAGCACAAATTTCGTTTTATGGTCAGGCTGCCAAGCAAACGACGGATTCACATAAAACCGATCTTTTGATACATGAACACGATAATTATCGGCTCGTTCATACGCTCCATTAATTCGGAAAGCGGTTTTACTCCTTACATCCAGCACACGCTGAATATCAAAGGTAGGACGAAATTGCCTCCAGCTTCCCACACGAATTCCTATATTTCCATTGTTGATAAATTGTGGCGTTTTGGTGGCAATATTTACCACTCCTCCACCTGCGCCCACGTCATTTCCCACACCTTGTGCTATTGCCGCAGAACCTCTCAGCACTTGAATAGTTTCAACGCCTTGCATATCGGAAAGAAAACCTTGTCCGCGAAAATCGGAGTGAACGCGCACGCCATTTTTCACTACAGGAATACCACGATATCCACGCGATGTAATACTTTCCGATGTATTTCCGTATGTAGCAAAAGTTCCTAAGCCAGGTGCATTTCGCACGGCATCGTTCAATGTCATAGCACCTTGTTCGGCAATCATCTTCTGAGAAACTACCGATACGCTTTGCACCTGTTCGTCTAACCGAAGTGGAATACGCGTAAGCGCTTCCATTTTTTCGGGACGCTCACGTCGTTTACCAAAAACTTCCACTTCGAGTAACATCCGACCATCTTGCTGTAAACAAAAATTTTCTTGCTCAACTTTACTCTCTTGAAAATTAATCTCTCTGGTAGTTGATTGATACCCCACGTAACTTACCGTTACTCTATGAATTCCATTCGGAATGTTATTGATATGAAAATTACCCGAAAGATCAGTTTCATCACCAATCCCTAATTCTTCAAAATAAATGGTAGCTCCAATAAGTTTTTCGTTATTTTCATCAGTAACCGTTCCACAAAATATGATATTTTGTTGTGAAAAAGCAATAAAAAAGCCTATAAACAGGCAAACAAAAGAAAGAAGTATTTTTTTAGTCATTATATATGTGGTTTAATTGAAATGCAAAGAAACCTCAAAATCAAAATACGTACAATCCCATAAAATAAGGATATTAACAACAGGCAAATCCCTAAAAAGAGTGATTGTAGAGGTCTTTTGTCGGTGTAATTCCGTAAATCGTTAATAAACGAAACAAATACACGACTTTCTTTTTGCTATTTTTCATCTTTTTCCATGCAATAAGATAAAAAAGCAATTAATCCTTCTTTTATCAGGAAAAATTATTTACTTTTACGAAAATATTAATTCAATACTAAATAAAATTTGAAAAGCCCATGAAAATTCATGAATATCAGGCAAGAGAATTATTAGCATCTTACGGGCTACCGGTAGATAAAGCATATGTCTGCCGCAACGTTGATGATGCAGTGCGGGCATATCAAGAGCTGGATGCTCCGCTAATAGTGGTAAAAGCACAAGTCCATACCGGTGGACGTGGAAAAGCAGGCGGCGTAAAGCTGGCCAAAGATGAGGTTGAACTCCGACAACATGCAGCCAACATTTTAGGAATGGATATAAAAGGATTTATCGTAGATAGAATTCTTGTTGGCAGAGCCGTAAACATTGATTCGGAATATTATGTTAGCTACGTAATCGATAGAAAATCTAAATCGACTATTCTAATGTTGAGTCGCGAAGGTGGAATGGACATTGAAGAGGTAGCACACAATACACCCGAAAAAATCCATAAAATAGTCATCGATCCTCTTATTGGCGTACCCGATTATTTGGCTCGTGAGGCTGCTTTTAAACTGTTTGACGATATTAAACTGGTTCGGGAAGCTGCTACCATTTTCCAAAAGCTCTACAAACTTTTTGTGGATACGGATGCATCGTTGGCAGAAATTAACCCGTTGGTACTTACTGAAGAAGGTCAGATAAAAGCCATTGATGCAAAAATGACTTTTGACGATAATGCACTCTACCGCCAACCCAAAGTTGCTCCTCTTTTTGAACCTACCGAAGAAGAAAAAAAAGAACAAAACGCTAAAAGCAAGGGATTCAGCTACGTACATCTGGGAGGAGAAATCGGATGTATGGTAAACGGCGCGGGCTTAGCCATGGCAACCATGGATATGATAAAACTGTACGGTGGAGAACCTGCGAACTTCCTTGACATCGGTGGAAGTTCAAACCCCACGAAAGTAATTGAAGCGATGAAATTGTTACTGAGCGACAAAAATGTAAAAGTAGTACTTATTAATATTTTTGGAGGAATTACGCGCTGCGACGATGTGGCAAGAGGATTGTTGGAAGCATTTAAACAAATAAATACCAATATCCCCATCGTAATCCGACTAACAGGAACAAACGAGAAAGAAGGTCGAGAATTATTGAAGGGCACCAAGTTCCACGTGGCAGAAACCATGGGGGAAGCAGGTAGAAAGGCGGTAGAATTATCGGCTGCTAACCGTTAGCTATTGGAACTGTCGACAATAAATGTCGAACTTAACTAATTTCTTTATTTCTAACTTCTAATTTCTTATCAAAAATATGAGTATCCTAATAGATAAAAACACACGATTAATTGTTCAGGGAATTACCGGCCGCGACGGTGGATTTCACGCAACAAAAATGAAAGCATACGGCACAAACGTTGTGGGCGGAACATCACCCGGCAAAGCCGGAGAGATGGTAGAAGGAATTCCCGTTTTCAATACCGTACGCGATGCCGTAAACGAAACGGGAGCTAACACATCGGTAATTTTTGTTCCAGCGCCATTTGCCAAAGACGCCATGCTGGAAGCTGCCGATGCCGGTGTAAAACTTATCATTTGTATTACGGAAGGAGTTCCTACACTTGATGTTGTTGAGGCGTATCGCTACATAAAAATTAAAGGAGCTAATCTTATCGGGCCAAATTGTCCGGGATTAATTTCTCCCGATAAAAGTATGGTAGGCATAATGCCAACTATGATTTTTAAACGCGGATCAACCGGAGTAATCAGTCGTAGCGGAACGCTTACCTACGAAGTAGTTTATAATCTTACTTCCAAAGGAATGGGACAATCTACAGCCGTGGGCGTTGGTGGTGACCCAATTGTAGGATTGTATTATCAAGAGTTGCTGGAAATGTTTCAAAACGATCCGGAAACAGACTCTATAGCGCTTATCGGAGAAATTGGTGGCGATGCCGAAGAACGTGCTGCCGAATACATTAAAAAGCACGTAACTAAACCTGTAGCTGCATTTATTGCCGGCCAGCAAGCACCTCCGGGAAAACAGATGGGACACGCCGGAGCCATTATTTCAAGCGGTTCGGGCACCGCAGCCGAAAAAATTGCAGCCTTCGAAGCCGTAGGAGTTCCGGTAGCTAAAGAGCCAAGCCAGATTCCGGATTTATTGAAAAGCAGATTATAGAAAAAAGCGAGTGAAAAACTCGCTTTTTTAGTTAAAACTTTTCCAGTTCACTATCGCCTAATGCCTTGGCTTTGGCAATAGATTGCGGATTAGAAGCATCAATATCGTATTCCGAAGAATTAGGAATAATTAGCTCTGTTCCAACAGAAACAACGTTGGGATTTTTGATTTTATTTTTGTTTTTAAGATAAATATATACCCAAAACTCTCGGTTCCCAAACTTCTCTTCAGCCACTAACCTCAATGTTTTATTCTTTTCTAAAACAATTTTTTCTAAACTTTTCGGAACTTCTTCTATTATTTTTTCTACAGAAATAATTTCATTGCGAGGCAAACTATCTTTTACCAATTGTTTTTCAGTTAACGTTATTGGCTTTTTTTCGACTTCCCATTGAATGAAAAAAAAAAGACTTGCCAAGGCAATAGCAACACCTCCTAAAATAGGTATCCACACGGGAGGAATTTTAGATCGCTTTTCGGATTTAGTAAAAGGTGTTTTATCCAAGTAAAATACTTCTTGATTGGCTCTTTCCTCAACAAGCGGTAACTCTACTTCTTCCGAAATAGCACTTTCTTCTTTAGCAATTAATTCTATTTTTTTCAAAAAATCAGATTCCTCCATTATTTCAGTAGCACTTAGTAGCTCTTTAATAATAGATTTCGATACAATTTCATCTTCTTCATTTTCTTCCACTTCTATTTCTTCTTCTACTCCTTCAAACGTAATTCCTTCATTCAGCAAAATAGTTTCAAAGTGAGAAAACGGCTTGTTCACAAGCTCTTTCAGAGCAGCTGCCGGAGAAAAACTTAACCGATTACGAACGGAAATCTCTATCTCTTCATCCGAATTTACATCAGTACTCTCACGAGCTTGAATAGGAGCGAGTTTGAATGTCCCGAAATCTTTAATTTTGACCATTGCATCTTTAGAAAGTGTTTCTGTAATGGTGTCGAACAATGATTTCAAAAAAACCTCCGATTCAGAATTAGAAATATCGGCTCGTTTGGTCAGCAAATCAATTAAATCGGGAAATGCAACTATTTTCCCATCTCCCTCCACAGTTTTAAGTTGTTCTTTAATGCTTGATGTGGATTTAAAGATAACTACGATAGATGGTGGAACTAAATATCGTTGTTTCGTTTGGGGATTTACAGAAATAAGCTCCGATTTTTTTCTAGTTTCGAAAACTCCAAAATTTTGAATGGAAATTTGAGTATTTTCCGATAATTTCTCATTAAACACATTTACTGTTGCATCCAGCAAATCCGACACTTTCGATTGGGTAAAATCGAGATGTTGTGCCATTTCAGAAATAAGTTCTTTGTGAGTCATGTTTAGTATGTTTGGGGTTGAGTCTTATACTATTTCACCGATTAGATCAAACGGCAAAGCCGATAAAATTTTCACATCGTAAAATTCTCCGATTTTCAACGGAGCTTGCTTTTCAATCAATACTTCACCATCCACTTCGGGAGAATCAAACTCGGTGCGGCCGATAAAGTATTCAGAATCTTCCCGATCGATAATTACTTTCAGCGTTTTTCCAATTTTCGATTCATTTATCTCCAAAGCGATAGCTTCCTGAGCTTCCATCAACACGTTCATTCTTTCTTGTTTCACGCTTGCCGGAATATCGTCGGTATAGTTTTTATCGCAATAGGTATCATCTTCATGCGAATAGGGAAAAGCGCCTAAACGTTCGAATCGAGTTTGTTTTACAAATTCGAGAAGTTCTTCAAAATCCTGTTCCGTTTCACCGGGATGACCCACCATCATTGTTGTGCGCAGATGAATATTGGGTACTTCTTCCCGAAATCGTGCAATTAAATCAATAGTTTGCTGTTTGTTGATGTTGCGCCGCATTTTTTGCAACATATTGTCGCTGATGTGTTGCAAAGCAATATCAAGGTAGTTACAAACGTTTTCGCGTTCGCGGATTACGCGCAGCAAATCGGTGGGAAAATGTGCCGGATAAGCATAATGCAGACGAATCCAATCAGCACCTTTAATATCGGCAATTCGCTCAACCAACTCAGGCAGTTTCATTTGTTTGTACCTGTCAAGCCCATAATAAGTAAGGTCTTGTGCGATAAACTGAAACTCACGAACACCTTGTGAAACCAACCGGCGAACCTCTTCTTCAATCTCCTCCATTGGACGCGATTTATGTTTGCCCGTCATAATAGGAATAGAGCAATAAGAACACGTGCGATCGCACCCTTCCGATATTTTCACGTAAGCGTAGTGAGGCGGCGTAGAAAGTGAGCGGTCAAACTCAAGGTCTTTGTAATACGATTTACCAAGATCGGCAATCAATCCTTTCCAGTTAAATTTTCCGTAGAACTTATCCACTTCCGGAATTTCCTTCTGGAGCTCATTCATATACCGCTCCGTGAGGCAGCCCATCACGAACAGTTTTTTCACTCTGTTTGCTTTTTTAGCTTCGGCAAATTCCAAAATCATATTGATGGATTCCTCTTTGGCATCGCCTATAAAGCCGCAGGTATTGATTACGGCAATTTCACCTCTTGGATCGGACGGATCATGTTCTACCGTGTATCCGTTGGCTACCAGTTGTCGCATCAACAGTTCGGAATCTACCAAGTTTTTGGAACAACCAAGCGTTATAACATCTATTCTATTTTTCATTATTTTCTGCCTTCTCTTTCTAAAAATTGATGTTGTGCTATTTCTATCGCCCTGTGGAAACGGTCTAAAAGTAGTTCTTTTTTGGGGAGGATCGTCAAGTACTCGGAAACCTTGATATTTGAATCTTTCAAGTGCATCAATTCTATGTGTTCAGGATTTTTTCCTGCACAAAGAATAAGTCCGATAGGCGAATTTTCGCCTTCTTCTCTTTCATATCGGTTTAAATAGTTAAGATAAAGCTCCATTTGTCCTTTATATGCCGCTTCAAATTCACCAATTTTCAAATCGATAACAACCAGTGATTTTAATTTACGATGATAAAATAGTAAATCGATATAATAATCCCTGTTATCAATCATAATTCTTTTTTGACGGGCGAGAAAAGCAAAATCAATACCCAACTCAGATATAAATCGTTGTAATTCGGCAATAATTGCGCTCTCCAACTCTTTTTCGGAATAAACATCTTTTAAACCTAAAAAATCAAGAAAATACGGATCTTTGAATACAAGATCGGGGGTAATTTTTCCGGTTTCGCCCACCAACTGCAGCTCTTGACGAATAACTTCTTCGGGTTGTTTACTAATGCTCGTACGTTCATAGAGCATGGAATTTATTCGCTCACGGAATGTGCGAACGCTCCACTTCTCAATCTTACACATTTCCATGTAAAATGAGCGTTTAAGAGAATCTTCAATATAAATCAATTCCTTTATATGAGACCACGAGAATTGTCTCCACAGTGTAGAGACAATTTCTTCTTCAGGAAAAACCTCAGCAAATCGAATACAGTGTCGAAGCTGTTTTTCGCTCCATCCCGTACCATATTCTTCCGTTAAACTATCGGAAAGCGCCACAACAATTTGTTTTCCGTATTGAGCCCGTTTATTTTTCAAGACATCGTCATTAATACGTTTCCCAACTTGCCAATAAAGCATGCTCATGGTAGCATTTACCTGAATTGCAACATCAGTTTTGGCTTGTTCAATCAACGTTTTAACGTCGCCAAAAATCCGTTTGAATTGTATGTCGGCAAGGGATGTCAAATTTTCAATAAAAACAGCTTACTCATGAACCTTAAAC
>JAUNUM010000025.1 GCA_030538215.1 Bacteroidia bacterium | reverse complement strand
CATTAAAAAAAACGTGTATGAAAAACTATCAAAGAACGATTATATTCAGCTTTACGAAAATACTATTTTCTAAAAGCGAGTGCAAAGGTAGAAAAAGATTTTATTCCCACAAAACATTTTTGCAACAAAATCAATAAAATATTTCACATTTCTCTCACTTATCAAGATAACAATTTGATAACATGCTAATTATTTAACAATATTTTTTGAATGTTTTTTTCATTATTACACCTATTTCAAAGATTATTTTGTAAAAATGCCATTTTATACATTTGGAGTCACAAATTATAAGTATCTTGCACAGTTTTTCAACTTACTACAAAAAGAGTGTTATTTTTAATGAAAGGTATTATTACTATCTTAAAGCGGTTTTTACCGCCTTATAAAACACACGTTGCACTATCGCTTCTATTTAATTTGCTAAGTGCGGTATTAAACGTTTTTTCGTTAGCTACCATTATACCAATACTTCAGGTTTTATTTAAAGTCAACAATAAGGCTTTTGAATTTATTCCTTGGGATTCACATAGTCCTTCACTAATAGACATTACATTGAACAACGCAAACTGGTATTTGTCGCAACTTATCCAAACACACGGGAGCAGTACCACACTGATGTTTTTAGCCATCACGCTAATTATCATGACATTATTGAAAACCGGATCGGCTTATTTTGGTGCTTATTTTACAATTCCTATTAGAACGGGCGTAGTAAAAGACATCAGAAATCAAATAAATAATAAGATTTTAACCCTTCCCATAGGTTTTTTCTCTGAAGAACGAAAGGGTGATATTTTAGCACGGGTATCGGGAGATGTGAACGAAGTGGAAAACTCTGTTATGAGCTCATTGGATATGTTGTTCAAGAATCCTGTACTGGCCACCATCTATCTGATAACAATGATCTTGATGAGCTGGCAGTTGACACTTTTTGTTTTTGCTGTACTTCCTGTTATGGGGTATGTGATGGGAACTGTGGGGAAATCGCTTAAACGAAGTTCGTTTGAAGCACAAAACAAATGGGGTGAGCTGATGTCTCAAATTGAAGAAACCCTCAGCGGATTGAGAATTATAAAGGCTTTTAATGCTGAAAGCAAGATTTCGAAGAGATTTTATTCAGGGAATGATCTGTTTAGAAGTATGACTAACCGTATTGCCAGACGTCAATACCTTGCTCATCCAATGAGCGAATTTTTGGGAACAATAACAATAGCCATAGTTCTTTGGTTTGGAGGCTCGCTCATCCTTAGCGGAAACGATATTATTGATGCGCCCACCTTCATTTACTACCTGACTATTTTTTACAGTATTATAAACCCTATTAAAGAATTCTCGCGTTCGGCATACGCGGTGCAAAGAGGGCTTGCTTCTATGGAACGTATTGACAAAATATTAAATGCGCAAAACGATATAGCTGAACCGCAAGATCCTCAAGAACTTTATTTTGAAAAGTATATATATTATAATAATGTATGGTTTAAATATAATAAGGATTGGGTGTTGAAAGGAATTGACTTGAAAATTGAGAAAGGGATGTCAGTTGCTCTGGTGGGACAATCCGGTTCGGGCAAATCAACTATGACTGATCTCTTATCCCGATTTTACGATATTCAAGAAGGTGGTGTTTTTATAGATAGTACAAATATAAAAGATGTTACTTTGCACGATTTACGCTCAAAAATTGGCTATGTAACTCAAGAAGCCATTCTCTTTAACGATACATTTTTCAATAACATTGCCTTCGGCATGAAACATGCAACTGAGGAAGAGGTGATTGAAGCAGCAAAGGTTGCTAATGCGCATGATTTTATAATGGCAACTCCAAACGGGTATCGAACAAATATTGGTGATCGGGGAGGGAAATTATCAGGCGGGCAACGTCAACGAATAAGTATTGCCCGTGCAGTTTTAAAAAATCCTGAGATTTTAATTCTTGATGAAGCTACTTCTGCCTTAGATACCGATTCGGAGCGATTGGTACAGGATGCGTTGGAAATGTTAATGAAAAATCGTACAACCATCATTATCGCTCATCGCCTATCAACAATTAAGAACACGGATAAGATTTACGTGTTAAGAGAAGGAGAGATTATTGAATCGGGAGATCACAATTCGCTTTACGCCTCTAATGGATATTACACAAAACTTTGTAATATGCAGGGAGATTTAAACTGAAAATGCATCTTGTGTTTTTACACTACAGAGTTTATTGAGTATCTACTCCACAATAATCTCATTTTGGCAAACGATCATATTCATTTTTACATCTCCTTCATTAGCCGGAATTTTGTCAAAAAATTGAAAATCAAAACACACGGCTGTTTTTGGAGCTTTTATTTTTGGCAATAATCTATCGTAAAAGCCTTTTCCTCTACCCATCCGGTTTAGTGTATTATCAAAAGCAACACCCGGGACAATTACCAGATCTATTTTATCATATTCCAAGAAAATATCACCTACAGGTTCCCGAATTCCAAAATCGGATGTAAGCATACTTTCCTCAGAAACATATTTTTTCAATATTAGTTCACCCTTATTAACGATTGGCAAAAGAAATTGTTTTTGCAAGTGATATTTTTTTATCAATTCACGTGTATTCACTTCATCAGACATACTATAATAAGCGAGTACAACTTCCGCTTTTTGAAAAGCTTCAGTTAGCTCAAGTGTCGATATTACCTCTTCCGATAAGTCTTGCAACTTCTTTTCGGAATAAGACTGCTTTATTTCTGCAATTTTTTTACGCAGTATTTTTTTCTGCGAAAATATATCTATTCCTTTCATGTATATAATATACCAAATTCCCTTGGTGCAGGGAAATTAACTCTCTGGCTCAACGTTGTTGATTTATATTTTTCTTGCACAACCGATTCGGGTTTTGCTAATCCCTTTTCAATAAAATCAACTGCTTTTTTCATTAAAATATCGTCTTGCATGTATATAGAGAAATAACTCTCTTCGCCAAAAAAGTTCCTAACAATATATGAAACCAAGTGTCGTTCAAACAACTTCCTGGATTCTTCTATATAATATGGTCTTGGACGAACT
Source organism: Bacteroidia bacterium (assembly GCA_030538215.1). Taxonomy (GTDB): domain Bacteria; phylum Bacteroidota; class Bacteroidia; order Bacteroidales; family Dysgonomonadaceae; genus Petrimonas. The sequence goes on along the minus strand of JAUNUM010000025.1, from coordinate 31,386 downwards.
CCTTTATTATCGGCAAAGCTCACTAAATTCAATAAAAGCGGCTGTTTATATAAGAAGCGCCCAAGATCTTCAGCCGATTGAAAGTTTAGCAATTTCTGCTTGTGTATATCCGAATAAGTTACAGCATATTCTTGGATATAATCTCTGTTTGCCAGAGTGTTAAAATAAGAATTCATACCAATTGTGTCGCGAGCAACAAAAATATCCGGCATTATACCATCACCTCCAAAAACGGTTCGTCCGCCCCCGGTTTTAAACGGAATAAAAGTTGATGCTGTATCGGTATTCACATAATCACCTTGCATATATCTGTTTAATGCTTCCAGCTCGTACTCATCATACTTCCCTTTTTCGTATTTTCGCTGAATAGAACGGCCCGATGGAGTATAATACCGAGCAACAGTAAGCCTCACAGCGGATCCATCGGGAAAACTGCGTTGGCTCTGAACTGAACCTTTTCCGAACGATCTCCGACCAATTACCAATCCGCGGTCGTTGTCCTGAATAGCTCCGGCAAATATTTCGCTGGCCGACGCACTTAATTCATCAATCAAAACTACCACATCATCTTCTTTGCTTGTTCCCGAACCATTTGCATAATTATCCTGACGTGGAAAATTTCGTCCATCGGCATAAACGATTAAATCGCCTTTATTGAGAAATTCATTTACCATAGCAACCACAACTTCCAGCGATCCACCGCTATTACCTCGCAGATCAATTACAAAAGAGCGTGCTCCCTGGCTTTTGAGTTTGGAAAGCGCCGAAATAAATTCATTGAAAGTATTAAATCCAAATGTGCCTACTTTGATATATCCGATTGTGCCGGTTGACATATAAGCAGCCTGTACGCTGTTCATCGGGATATCGCCACGAGTTACGGTTATATCAACTAACTTGGAATTATTATCTCTTTTAATTCCAAGTTTTACCTCCGAACCTTTCTCACCACGAAGTTTTTGTAGCACATCGGCATTTGTGATTTTTTTGCCGGCAATTAAAGTGTCATTAACATTTACAATTCTGTCCCATTGTTGTATTCCGGCGGCTTCGGATGGCCCTCCGGGAACAATGCTTGTTACGATAATAGTATCTCTTAATACATAAAAACTAACTCCGATTCCAGAAAAATGACCTTCCAAGTCTTCGTTTACACGCTTCATTTCGCTGGCAGAGATATAAGCCGAATGCGGATCGAGTTCCTGAACAATTTTAGGTAAAGCATCTTCCACGAGCTGATGCATATTCACAGTATCAACATACGATTTGTTGATATAATTAAATATTGCATCAATCTTTCCGGTTCCGTCAACTTTCCCCGTACTTCCAAATTGTGAATATATGCTTCCGATGAAAATTCCCAACGCAATACTCAATCCAATCCACAAGGGAAGCCATGTTTTTACCTTTTTCTCAGGACTCATTTAACTATTTACGATTTACAAATTATAATTTACGACTGATAATAGTTCTTTGTCAATCTTCTTACTATTTATCACTTCACATCAACTGCCACCAACTCTATATCGGCCTTATTGAGCAACTCTACTCCATCGCTCAATCTATACGAATCGGCATAAACCACTCTTTTAATTCCTGCCTGAATTATCAGTTTTGCACATTCGATACAAGGCGATGACGTTACGTACAATGTTGCTCCTTCACTGCTATTATTGGAGCGGGCAACTTTTGTAATAGCGTTTGCTTCAGCATGAAGAACATATGGCTTTGTAACATTGTTCTCATCTTCACATATATTTTCAAATCCCGATGGCGTTCCGTTGTAGCCATCCGAAATTATCATTTTATCTTTTACCAGAATTGCGCCTACCTGACGGCGTTTGCAATATGAATTTTCAGACCAGATAAATGCCATCCGCATGTATCGTTTGTCTAATTCGAGCTGTTTCGTATCCACCATTAATTTTTATTCAATCGCTTTCAAACTCATATCCAGACTTTTCACAGAGTGTGTCAATGCTCCAACGGAAATATAATCTACTCCGCATTCCGCATATTGACGGATAGTATCGAATGTGATTCCACCCGATGACTCCAATTCCACTCGCTCGTTAACAATTTTCACCGCTTCGCGGGTTTGTTCGGGAGTAAAATTATCGAGCATAATGCGATCTGCACCTCCGGTGTTTAATGCTTGATTGAGTTCGTCGAAGTTTCTAACTTCGATTTCTATTTTTAATTGTTTGTTTTTTTCTTTCAAATATTTTTGCGCGCCGTGAATAGCGTTTTCAATGCCGCCTGCAAAATCCACGTGATTATCTTTAAGCAATATCATATCAAACAATCCGATGCGGTGATTTTCGCCACCGCCGATTTTCACTGCCTGCTTTTCCAACATCCTCATTCCCGGCGTTGTTTTGCGCGTATCCAGTACCTTGGTTTTAGTTCCTTCGAGCAGTTTTACATACTTATTAGTTGTAGTAGCAATACCGCTCATTCGCTGCATAATATTGAGCACTAATCGTTCGGTTTGAAGCAACGATTGCACCTTTCCCGAAACTATAAAAGCCACATCTCCGGGTTTCACATGAGCACCGTCATTGATGAAAACTTCTACTGATAGATTTTTGTCAAAATGATGGAAAACTATTTTTGCAATTTCAACACCGGCTAAAATTCCTTCTTCTTTAATCAGCAGACGAGCTTTGCCAATGGCTGTTTCGGGAATACTACAAAGCGTTGTGTGATCGCCATCGCCAATATCCTCGGCAAAAGCCAGTTCGATAAGTTTATCAGTGAGTTCTTTTACTTCCATTTATAATCAATTGGACTGCGTATTTATATCAACAATCTTGATCCTTGTTTTGTTAATAAAACTTGCAAATTGTGAATACAAAATTATAAAAATAAAAGATTATATTTGTACTCAAGTTGCTAATTTAACGTAAAAACACTTTATTTAAATAGAGATGAAGGCTGTTTTGCTGTCTGTTGGAAAAACCGATGATGATTTTTATGCTCAGGCCATTGATATTTTCAAGAAAAGGCTGAATTATTATATTCCTTTTGAAACGGAATTTATTCCGGATTTGAAAAATACAAAAAATTTATCGGAGAAAGAGCAGAAAAATCTGGAAGGAGAAGGAATACTAAATCGAATTCAGCAAAACGATCATATAGTTTTGTTGGATGACAAAGGAAAACAATATTCATCGGTTGAGTTTGCCCGATTTATGGAGAAAAAATCGCACAGTGTGCCTAAACGGCTCGTTTTTGTTGTGGGTGGGCCCTATGGATTTTCTGAAGCCGTTTATGCACGTGCCAACGAAAAATTATCATTATCGAAAATGACTTTTACGCACCAAATGGTTCGATTGGTGTTTGTGGAACAGCTTTACCGGGCAATGACAATTTTGAATAATGAGCCGTATCATCATGAATGAAGGAAGATTGGGGATGTGCGATTTACAATTGGATGAGGGGAGAGGAGTTTTACCGGGCTATTTCTTTATTTCACGTTGCTAAACTTTTGATATTCGCAGTTGTTTAATCTGGTCTTTTACTGCATACAAATCTTTTCTTACCGCATCTTTATTTTGTGCAATTTCTAAACCGCCTTTGAGAACGTGAATGCCCACCCACGGATTTTCTTTGGCAAAATACAAACTGGTATTGCTGCCATATTGCTCTGATGCAATGGCAGGAATAACGCTTGCATCAGTTTGCCGGGCTATTTCCTCAACAATAATGCCTATGTTTTTCTGTCTTACAAGCCATCTTGATTTTCGCCCATCGGTTTGCATATCCATAAAGCAGTTTTCAATATCTGAGGCGGTAATCCGCAAGGCTTTTATGAAGAAATACCGTTTTTTTTCCGGAGGGATGAGGGCATAAGCCGTTTCTTCAAAAGTATATTCTTCGGGATATGGCGTTTGGTGCGAATTGGTTACACTAAAAACGGATTTATGTGGGAAATTGAATAAATCCTGCAGCGTTATAAACTGCTTTGGAGGGAAATAATGGATTTTGTCGGATGTTATTTGCCCGTTTTCTACCGTAAATCCTGTTCGGATAAGAAATTTCACAATATCTTCGTCTTGCCACAAGTGTTTGCTGTGGTCTTCCATGCAGTATTCGTCAATGCCATGCAGATTGTAGAGAAGTTCCCAAATTAAATCTTGCTGTTGGGGAGGTTCGTAGGCAAGATTGCGGTTATCTCCATGCTGCATCATTTGCCACGCCCAACGGTCGGCATCGCTCCGCGAGCGTTTCCCGCTCAATATAGCGTTGTAAACCTCGATTAAGTGATTAAGAGTAACTGTTACCATGCTCCAATAAATTTTCCAGTTTCATCAAACATATAATGTGCTCCTTTCTCGCATCCAAATTCTTTCAGCATTTTTACTCCATAATTATATTGGAACTCAAAATCCTTGGTTTTTTACCAATCTCATACTTTTACTCTTTTGCCTTCTATTTCTTGTTTCGAATTATAATGCCCCGTTATTCCTCATTATCAACTTTAACTCTAAAGCCTGCCTCCATAGAAAATTTCCCCTTTGCATCTCTTATTTCTTTTAAAGCCCTAATTGCTTCGGTATGATATGCTGTTTGCAACAGATTTGTGGATGCATAATATTTCACATTGACATTATCCGATTGTAGGAGAGGAAATAATTTATCTATATTTTTCATTTTGTGTAAATACTTAACAGCGCTCTGCATATCATAAAAATATTTTTCATATAATTTCACGTTGTCTGTCTGAGAGGCTTGCTCTTGGGCTATAACAGCGTTAATAAATGTTTCGATTGCAGTTTCAGTTGTTTTTATTGAGGTCAAAGAGTACCTCCCTCTTTGTATTTCATCCCTCAGCAGGACTATATCTTCTTTTACCGCGTCTTTGTTGTGGGCTTTTTTCAGTCCGGCTTTTAATATTTCCATCCCTATTTTGGGGTTTTCTTTGGCGTAATACAACTCGGAGTTGCATCCGTAACGGTCGGAAGCGATGGCGGGGATAACGCTGTGTTCCTGCGCATCCATTTCTTCGAGCACAATGCCTGTTTCCGTTTGTTTGACAACAAATTCCGATATGCGCTCATCGGTATCCATCGACATATAACAGGGAACAGTCTTATCGGTAAACACTTGCAAGGCTTTGATAAAGTAAAAGCGGGCGGAATCGTCGTCTTCGTCGGGAATGAGTTCGAATGCGGTGGGTGTGAGCAGGTATTCCTCCGGATTTTCCACATCAAAAAAGTTTATTACCTTGAAAACATTTATGGTTGAGTGAAAAAAGATATTGGATATATTAATCATTATATTATTCATAAATAAATCAAATTTTAACGGGAACCTCCGCAATCATTTAAAAGATTTCTCAACACATCCATACCATAATTATGCTGATATTGAAAATCTTTGGTTTTTAACCAATCACGCACTCTTGGACTGCCTGGCAATTTATTTACTTTTCGAGCATAATGTTTTGTTATTTCATTATGGATAGAGTTAGGAAGGTTAATAATATTTGCGGTATTATGAATTGCTTCGAGCCCAAATTTGGCTGTATTGAATTTGTGTTGATTAACTATATGATGCCAAGAACGTTGATAGCCTGCGGGTCCCAAAGCTCTGGTGAGAGCTTTATGAGATTTAAAATATTTAATCTCATCTTTATCCGAATTACCCCCACACGGCACCAACCCCGTTGGGTCCACAAAATTTACCGGATCATTAGAAACATAGGCATAATCGTTGTATCCTCCGCTAAGGAATCCGATGGGGTCTTCTGCCGTCCATTTTCCTGTTTCGGCAAAATAGTCGCGCGCTCCAAAGCGAGTAAGACCGGTGCGGTATTCGTAGAACCCACCGGCATAGCCAAAGGGAATGTAGCCGGGATTGGTATCGGCAAGTACATTGCCGAAAGTGTCGTAGTCCAGGCGCTGCATTACATTGCCGTCGGAGATTTTTATCACCAAGCGTGGTGAGCCACGAATATCGGCAACAATGTAATAATCGGTATTTCCCTTGCGCATAAGCAAGGGCGTGTAACCATCCGCATAAACAAAGGTGTTGATAATGCGGTTGTTTTCATTGAGTTCGCCAACAAGCAAATCATCTGCACCATATACCAATTTGCGTTTTATGCTGCCGTTGAGATAGAGGGCTATGGGTCGGTCATATGCATCATACACATAGTGTAGTTGCTGGTTTGCCCATGCCACGGTATCGAGGTTCCCGAACACATCGTAGTTATACCGACGGCTTGCCGTGGTTTGAGATGAGTTTCCTGAAACGGTTTTATTAACAGTTTGCCGTAGCTGTCCCGATGCGTTGTAAAAAAACTCTCTCATACGGGTATTACCCGACTGCTGCCACGACAATACCTGTAGTTGGTTGATGTTATTGTTTTGATAGGTGTATTGCGTGCCGTTTATGTGTGCCGATGTGCGGTTTCCGAAGGCATCGTAGGCATATTCTTCAACGGGCAGGTTGTTTTTATGCACGTGTTGCAACTGTCCGGCAGCATTGTACGTATAGTTATGGGTTACGGTATCGCCCAACACTATCTCTGTTGCTTGTTTTATGCGCTGCAAACCGTCATAGAGGTAACTTGCGCTGTAATAAGGCTCGTTGTCGCGGGTTACGGTTTGAGTGGTAAGCAAGCCCCAATCGTTATAACTTCGAACTTCGGTTATACTGCCGTTTGTGATGGAAATGATTTCTCCGGAATACGGTGCTCTGGCAATCTGAAGATTACCAGACCGGATTACTTTTCCGTAGGCATCAAACAGGTAATTAACCGTGGCGGTTTTGCCCACTCCTGAAGTTACGTTTGTTGAATGAATGACAATATCAAGCGTTTGCTGCTTGTTGGCTTGTTCCTGCAAAGTATAGTTTGTGGCAGTAGCCACGGTTCCGGTTGTTTCGATGGAAAAACTGCCGGAATTATTAACGGTTACGGTAAAGTTTTCGCCGTTAGAGGAGGTAGCCGTAAACAGGCTATCGCCGTATGAAAACCCGATGTTTCTGTGTGAAGAAAGTATTCCGTTCAGCAGGTTTTTGTCGTTGTATGTCCATTGAATAATCCGGTTATCGGCATCGGTTAATGAAACCGGCATCCTGAAATCGTTCCATTCCGTGGAAATATAATTGCTTCGTTGTGGAGCGGAGTAATTAATCAATGTGTTTCCACCGGATAACGTTTGATTTTCCCACGAGTGCGCCTCCTGTCCGGAATTTATGGTAGCTATCGAATTATCGGAATTATACGTAAAATCCACTTCATATAGCGGCGTTGTTTCTTTGGTAACATGTAAATCCGTATTATATATATAATCAGTATTATAAGTTATACCATCGGAGGACAGAAATCGTGTTGTTGCCAAAAAATCGGGATTTATGTAACTGTAGTTTATCTCAAACGCCTGTTGCCTATTGTCTTGCAATTTGGTTGCCAGATTTGCGGTTGAATCATATATCAACGCTACATCCTTCAGGTAGTGTGTGTACAATTGTCCATTTTTTTTAAAATACGTGTCTAAAACCGTTGGACACACGGATTCAATTTCGCTTTTGAGCTGGGTAAATTCGGGATGAGTGAGTGAAACGGGGTGATATAAGAGAGGTACATAGCGACTATCGGAATTGAGATACGCACGTAAATTGTCGTAATGCCCTTCTATACGCCCTAAATCCCATAAATGATTGAAGTTGCCGATATAGTTGTTTACAGCCGATTGAGAGATGTTACTGTTAAACACCATTACATTTTCCATGCTGTTTGTTTCGGCATTGTAAGAGTAATTATAACTTCCGGTTGCGATAACAGAGTCGTCAAAAACGGCATATTTGTGGTGCATTAAATCTGCCGTTGTATGATGCCATTTGTAGGAATAGGATTTAAACCTCACGTCGATTCCCGCTTCCATAAGGCTGTAGCTGTAATAGAAATTACGTTCTCTGCAATTGAGTTGTTGTGCCGGAGTAGTGGCGTTTGCCAGACACTGTTGTTGCTGTGCGGTTTGGTAAGCGTTGTATGACGCGGTAATATATTCCTGTTGGTCTAAAAACACCTTTATATCTATATTGGGATATTGGGTTTTCTTGTCAATCAACGCTTCAGCTATGGGACGCGAGCGAAAATGATTTGCCGATATTTTAATAGAATGTTGGGCTGCTTGAATGAGAGCAACAATTTTATCTGCGGCGTCTTGTTTTCCCGTGATTTTAGCAAACGTAGGTCCGTAAACAGGAGAATTATAGATTCTGTAATTGGCGGAAGTAAAAACAGCATCAATATCGGGATTATCGGTGATAAGATTCAGCAGGCTGTCGGGGTTAACACGCGCCCACGATAGACTTCTCCCAAATTCACGAGAATTGTTCCACAGCAATTCAAATTCTGCCCGATAACGCAATATCGCTTCATTATTAGTTGTTATCAACGTATTGTCATCGTATATCCAATTGGCTCTGTCATTCCAGTTTCCGCTGCTTGTGAGCAACCTATTGTTATCGGATACGATAAACTTATGGTGATTGATTTTATTTACATATTTTACATCAATTCCTATTTCTTCCAGTTTATCGGAGATGGCAACTCCCTTTTTGTCCTTATCCTGTTGTGCGCCTTCATAGAGCATTCTTATGCCTACACCTCTGTCGACCGCTTTTTTCAATGCAAGATATACGCCATAATTATCTATGCTGTAAATTGATATATCAAGACTTTCAGAGGCATTATCGATGAGTTCTATCAGTTTTTTTAAATAACCGGATATTCCTTTTTGCGGACTGAATATTACTGAAAAATCGGAATTAGCTGATCGGGTTACAGCAGAGCTACCCGTATATATTTCAATAGTAAAAGGATTACTGCTCAACCAATCGGTATATTGCGTATGCTTTACCTGATGTATATAGGTGTACACACCCGGTTCTTTTCCTTTGGGAATGGTAAAAACAATTAAATTCGCACCTTTCACAACCGAATTGTTCTCTAACCAGCGGTATATTATCTTTTCGCCTTTTGATGGCGACTCAATCATGGGAATAACATAAGGTAAGTCCTGCTGTTTTATACGAATGTCTTGCGCATAAGCAGAAATGCCCATAAAGAAAGACAAGAATAAAAAAAGTATAATTTTACGGATTATCTGTTGCATGGCTTTAGTTTTTTATTATTTTCTTCACCTGTTTTTTATTGTCAGTTAAATCAACATAAAGCACATAAATACCTTTTGGAAAATTGGACACGTTGAGAGCTACTTCTGGCAATTGACCATCATAATGACAAGACATCACTAACAATCCGGATAAATTATAGATTTTGATTTGTAGGATATTTCCAATTGAAGAATAGACAGTAAAATTATTATTTATCGGGCTAGGATATATAGATACACCTTTCCCCTCCGCGCCTGCACCAATACTGTTATCTACAAATACCGTTACACTGTCTATTGCATCGGGACAACCAGTCAGCTCTGATTTAACAATATATTGGGTTGTAACGCGAGGTTGCACTATGAGATTGATAATTTTTGTAGTATCTCCGTATAAGTACCAACTTACTTTTCCTCTGCTCTCTTTTGTAGTAAGAAGAACAGGCTCACCTACTTTTACCGTAACATTATCCATTGCTCTCATAATATTGTTATGCGAAAAAGCAACTCCTTTTTTTGTTCCAATAACTGCAGCTCTAACACATTCGCAATCTTGAGCCGAAAGTGAAAAAGAAACTACGAGCATGAAAATAAAAATAAATGTTTTCATATTGATAAGTTTTTAAGACAACTTTTGTCAAAGTTTGGAACTTTGACAAAACAGTTTCTAAGAATGTTTTCACAATTTTCATTAAATCAACTTCTTACCGAGTTGGATATTCTTTATTTTATTACTAATGTTGATACTTTATTTTAAATTAAGCAATTGATAAAATGTGCAGAAAATATTCAAACAACAGCTGGTTGAATTTATAAACTTATTCAATCTAAGCTTGTTTTGCTAAAATAGTCTTTACAAATGGATGGGAAGCACCCTTCCAGTTAAAAAATGTTAAACCAGGGGATGTTTATTGCTTTTCGCTTAATTTTGAAGTAAAAATGAATATTAACGGATGGATTTTGGGGAGCTAATGGATTATGATTCGAGATAATGAAGTACTAATTGAATATTGCATGTGAACAATGAAGTATATGACATTTTGAATAAAATATTGCTGACTATCTACCAAAAATTGAACCTAAATAATATATGAATAAGCTTTTCACCTTGTTTTTTCTCTTTTCAGCCTGTATTTCAGTTTCCGCACAAGAGATAACCGGAAGTTGGAGTGGTACGCTCAATATTATGGGTAATAAACTTCCTATTGTTTTCCATATTTCTAAAACCGACACGGTTTACACCACAAAAATAGACAGCCCCGCGCAAAACGCGTTGGGATTACCCACAACAAGAACTTCGTTCGCGGATACTAAACTGGAGATCGTGGCAACCGGTTTGGGAATTTTTTATCAGGGAACGCTGCAAGGTGATTCTATATCGGGAATTTTCAATCAGGGTGGAATGTCGTTTCCGTTGGTCTTAAAACAATCCGATAAACCAGTTCTAAATCGTCCGCAAGAACCGAAACCACCGTTTCCGTATAAAACGGAAGACATAACATTCTCCAACAAAAAAGACAACATAGAACTTGCCGGAACACTCACCCTTCCCGATTCCGCAGGTAAATTTCCGGCTGTAATCTTAATCGCCGGAAGCGGGCCAAACGACCGCGACGAAACCATTTTTGGACACAAACCGTTTTTAGTTATTGCCGATTATTTAACCCGAAATGGATTTGTTGTTCTAAGATACGATAAACGCGGCATCGGACAGTCGAAAGGTGATCTTGCAAGAGCCACCACTCACGATTTTGCGACAGATGCGTCCGCCGCGATAGAATATTTGAGAACGAGAAAAGAAGTAGATAAATCGTCAATCGGGCTTATTGGACATAGTGAAGGTGGCGTTGTCGCTCCGATGGTTGTAGCAGAAAATAAAAACGTGAAATTTATCGTTTTACTGGCAGGAGTGGGAATAACCGGAATGGAAAACACAATGTTGCAAAACCAGCTGGAACTGGAACCGTTGAATATGGAACCCGAAAACTTGGAGCGAACATTGAAAATGATTCAAGAAACACTCGAAAGCCTTTCAGAATGGGAAGGAACGGAAACCGACCGAACCGCTTTACGCGATAGGATTTCGCAACTTTGGGAACAATATCCCCTATTGGTAAAATTGGAACTTAAAAAAGATGCTTACGTTCGCAATCAGTTCAACGCGATGTCAAGTCCCTGGTTTCGGCAATTCTTGCAACTAAATCCGGCGGACTATCTGCAAAAAGTAAAATGTCCGGTTTTGGCTCTCAACGGAGAAAAAGACACGCAAGTGTTGGCCGATAAGAATCTGGAAGCGATAAAATCTGCGCTGGATAAAGGACGAAATTACCGGTATGAAATAAAATCGTATCCCAATTTAAATCATCTTTTTCAGGAATGTGAAACGGGAAACGTAGATGAATATGGCAGAATTGAGCAAACTATTTCGCCGGAAGTATTATCGGATATAAAAGAGTGGATGCAAAGAACAATCTTTCAGAAAGAGAAATAATTCTTCAAGAAAATGGTTATATTTGTACATTAATAATGAGCAATATGATGGGACACGAAGCTATAAAACTCGAACTAATAGAATGGTTGACGCAGTTGGAAAATGACGACACCATCCGCTATCTGAAAACGGTAAAAGATTCCGATACAGGAGACAACGATTGGTGGAAAACCCTCACAGAAGAACAAAAAACCGGTATTGAAAAAGGACTAAAAGATATCGATGAAGGTAGAACTGTCACCCACCAAATTGTAAAAGAAAAATATGGCTTATAAATTACATTGGTCGGAAGAGGCGGTAGAAAACCTTGAAAGCATCATCAACTATCTTTTATGAAGTGAAAGGAGAAAATATTTATCTTGCCTATATTTTTGTAAACAAAATGGATATAACTCGTTTAAAATAAACCTATCCGGTCACTAACTATAATCAACATATTATATGGCTACCAAAAAACAAATTTTCACCGTAATGTGGATTTTAATCGCAGTAATCGCTATTGCATCCATTGTTTGCTTGATTGTGCTTCCGAAATGGAAGGGTATTTTTCTGGCCGGTGGTGGCGGATTTTTAATTGTAAATATTTTTATTTCGATGTATTTTATTCAAAATAATTATCGGGATAAGAAATAAGGAGAGTCAATTTTTCATCAACTTATCCAAATTTATATAAGCAGATAAAACATCGTACGCTGCTTGCAGAAACTCCTGCAAAGCGTTTTGTTCACGTAATTTTTCCGAAGAAAATTCACTTTCGAGAACATATCCTTTTTCTAACTGCAACTTTTTAGCCACAATATTTTCGGACATCAGTTTCAGGTTAGTTTGTTTCAGTTGATAATTTTCTTTATAGGTTTCTAGTTGAGCTAATTCCCTCGACAACTCCCCTACCCGATTATTCTGTAATGCACGCAAATTTTCGCGCTCAATCTGTTCTTGCATACGCAATTGGGAAACCTCTTTTGCAGTGCTTAACGATTGCGAAATAGGGATTCGAAGCGAAAGAGCCACAAAACTATTTCCAAACCACTTATCGGTATTACTTAACTTCAATTCTTTTCCAAAATAGTTGGCGCCGTAATATCCAGACAAGGACAACGACGGCGCATATTTCAACACCGCATTCTTTGTCCTTATTTCCGACAACGAAATCAACTCAGTCTGACGGCTTTGAGATAGAGAACTTTCACCATACGTCAACTGATTTGACGACATTTTCGCATAAAGCGACTGGATATCATCCGACAACTCCAATTGGTTTAATTTTTCTTCACTCAATTCTTCGCCTAAATTCAGTAACAAGTTTATTTTAGCATTGTGCAGGATATTCTTCGCCTGATAAAATCGGGTGAGCGAAGCGTTGTAATTCATTTTCGAATTATTTTTATCGGCAAGTGAAATATTTTCACGTTTGTAAAGCGTTTTCGCCTCTTTGAATAATTCAGCATAATAAGCTGTATCAGCAGTTATCGCATCCAGTTGGGCTTGTGCAATTGCACAATCGATATAAGCTTGTGAAACATTGGCTCGTAAATCGTTTTCGGCAATCCGGGAATCAAGTTGGCTTATTTTCACCTGTTTTTCTTGTTCCGATTTCCGACCTATCGTTTCAGGATTGAAAATATCGAATGCAAGGTTCAACCCCGCTCCCGAACTCCACGGCGTATTGAAACGCATGTACATCAATTCGTCTTCGGGTGCCGAAGGATTGATCATCGATGCCGGAATGGGCGTTGACGGAATAATTATGTTCCGCCGCAAATCGGACGTAGCGTAAATATTGGGTAGATAATCCAGTTTCGTTTGCGAAAGTTTATATTCAGCCTGCTGTTCTTTCAATCGCTGAACGGTTACAGCAGGCGAATGAATCAACGAATAGTCTATCGCATCTTCCAATGTAAGCGCGTTTATATTTATCGCTTTTTCTTGGGCCGAAAGAGATAAAACGGATAGAGTAAGTAAAAACAAGAAAAGATATATCTTCTTCATTTTAAAATTATTAATTAGCTTCATAACCCCTCCTCCGCCAGTTGGCGGATCGTCCCCTTATCTTAAGGGGACAGTGGAGTAAGCCACATTTTCTAATTATCTGAACACCGACGACGGTTCCACTTTCTTCAGTTTCTGAATCGAAAACATAGAACTGGCAACAGCTATAATCAGCGTAACAAAAAATAAAAATGCCAAAAATTGTGGTGAAAGATCAATAATAAGTCCTGCTTTAGCCATCCCGAATTTTGTACCGATAATCAGGAGCAGCGCAACAACAAACCCAATTACTGCGTAAATAAACGATTGTGCCATCACCAGTCGTGTGATATAGCGATTGGTAGCGCCAATAGCCTTGAGCGTTCCGTAATCTTTGATGCGGTCGTAAGTGGCAGAATACATCGTAAGTCCGATAATAAAAAATCCGCTCACGATGGCAAAAATAACCAGCGTACCAAAACTCATTCCCATATTATTTGCCGTCATCACGTTTATAACGGTAGCGTTATTGAGTTCTTCCGACCGCCACGCTCGAAGATCGGGAGCAACGGCATTTATTTGCTCAACGACATGATCAATCTTTGTTGCATCTCTGACTGTAACAATAACCGCATTGACCATATTATCCGAAAATCCCGAATAATAACGCGCAGTAACATCGGTTGTATAAAGCATCGGACTCGAAAAACCCTTGGCATCCTTTGTCATTGCTCCAACGGTAACACTTTTTCCACCGATTTCGAACTGTGTTCCTTGTTTTACGTCGTATCCAAACGTTTTATTGTCGTAAAAATCGGTAGAAACCGTTCCCTGAAGAAATAAATTTTGGGTTGTGCCGGAATTCAGCAGACTTTCCGATGGACCCGCAGCCAACTCCGGATATTCGCTCCCGATAATAATTGCCGGCGAACTTTCTCCATTATCAAACCGAACACTCACGTTAGACATCACCATTCCGTGTGTATCATCAACGCCGTCGATGCTTCGCAACTGGTTTACCCATCGCTTGTCGAACGGTGAAAGAATATTGGCATTGTTGGTGAGTTTGTTCACGACAAAAACCTGCGAATATTCGGGTTTGGCGTTGTTTATCACGCCGCCGATGAGCGTGGTGAGATAAAAGAAAATACCCAATTCCAACCCAATCAGGTAAATACTGATGATGATTCCCAGCAAAATACCTGTGCTTTTGGATTTCTCGAATCGGATGAATTTATAGGCTGTTGCAAACATTGCGGATTAATTAAGTTGAACGATGCATTCCACTTTGGTATCGATAAGCAAATTCGTATCACCATCGATAGACACTTCAATTTCGCGTACGCGGCGATCTTGAAAATCTTCCCCACTATCGGAAAAAAGCGACTTCTTTTTCAAATCGGGCGAAATACTAACTATTTTTCCTTGTGCAACCGGTTCCGAATTACCTGCAATCCTTATTTCACACGATTGTCCCAACGCAAGCCGGTTGGAGAACATTTCATCTATTTCTGCCTGAACGATAAGCGGAGCATCGGGCGCCAGAATTACATACGTTTCATAACGATTCACGGCTTCACCTTTTTTCGGAAGCACATCAAGCACAATCCCATCCATGGGCGCACGCAACGATGTACGACTTAAATCTTCGGCTCTTGTGTTTTTTTGCGAAGCAATTTCGCGAAGCTGTGATTCTTGCAACAGGATATCGTTTTGCAGCTTTTCCTGATTTTGTTTTTCCAGGTCGTAATCGTTTTGCAACGTGCGTACACTTTCGCCGGTAACCGCTCCCACGGCAAGTAATTCACGTGCATCGTTAAGTTTTCGTTCTTTCTCCTGTAATCGGGTTAAACCTTGTTCTTTGAGCAATTTTGCAGATTGTATGGATTTTTGCTGAGTAGATAATCGACTGTTAACCTCGCTCAAAGCCAGCGATGCATCGGTATTATCGATAGTCAGCAACAAATCACCCGATTTAACTTTACTGCCGGTCGTTACAGAAATTTCCGAAACAATCCCTGCAACCGGTGAAGCCAGGTTGCTAACGCCGCCCTGTGGAGTAATTTTTCCGATACCAACTGCCACATTTGCAGGTTTTACCTCTACCGGAGCTTTATCTTCCTTTTTATTGCCGCAGGCGATGAAAAGGAGGATTGAAAAAAAAACAATAAATAATTTTTTCATTATATATCGATTTTATCCGTCAGGCCGCTTAGAACGTCCGGACTGGTTGGTCAATTATCAAATTCTTCTTCAAACGGCGTATCGCTTATTTTTCCTTCCGAAACATAGATAGTACGGTCGGCGTATCTTTTCAAGCGCGTATCGTGCGTTACGATAATTACCGCCCGATTTTCGCGAGAAAGTGCTTTTAGCATATCCATCACCAAAACTGCACTTTTGTGATCAAGCGAAGCGGTGGGTTCATCGCAAAGTATCAGTTGCGGATCAGAGACAAGAGCACGTGCAACGGCAATTCGTTGTTGCTGCCCACCGCTGAGATTCCTTGGCAAATTCCTCATCCGCGATTGCATATCGAATTTTTTAATGATAGTCAGCGATTTTTGCTTAGCCTCTTTTCGTGACTCACCTTTCAGAATAAGCGGTTGCATAACGTTTTCCAACGCATTGAGCGGAGCCAGCAGGTTAAATCCCTGAAACACAAAACCGATTTCGTTCAAACGGATTTTTGCCAATTCCGCTTCCGACAATCGGTTGACACACAAATCACCAAGCCACACTTCGCCCATGGTGGGATAAATAACGCATCCCAACAGTGAAAGCAACGTAGTTTTTCCCGATCCTGAAGGACCAACAATCAACGTTACTTCGCCTTTTTTGAACTCAGTGGTTGACGGAGCTAATGCAACAATGGTGGTATCGCCCGTCTTGTATTCTTTACCTGCTCCTTCAATTCTTGCTGCAATTTCCATTTTTGTTGAATTATCAGGATGCAAATATAATACATTTACGTACTACTATAGAGATATTTTGCAAATAAAATAAATATTTAGTACTTTTACGGACTATTTTTCACATTTATGAGATCGAAAAATTTACTGATAGAAATAATTGAGTTGCTGGAGAAGTTTGAGAAATCAACAACTCTAAACAACGATAATCTGTCGTTGGACGATTTTATTTATTTTCTGCAACAAAACAAGCCTATAAAAGAAGACAAAAACGATATTGTACACATCGCACAAAATGTGAGTTTTCTGCATCGGTACTCTAAATTCTACATCAAAAAAGCACTGAAAGGATCGTTACTACAAACGGTTGACGAATATACTTATCTGGTGGCGCTGTTTAACGAAGAGAGTCTGTCTAAAACCGAGATAAACAACCGGAACGTGATAGAAAAAACTTCGGGAAACGAAATTATGAGGCGACTTCTGAAAGCAAAGCTTATCGGCGAGCGCCGTGACAAAGAAGATAGACGCAGAATGCGTGTTTTTATTACAGATAAAGGAAGGGCTGAGCTGTTGAAAGTTTTTCCTGCGCTGTGGCAATCAGCCATGCTGTTATCGGGAATACTTTCTCCGCACGAAAAAGAATCATTCTTACAAACATCCGATAAACTTTGTGACTTTCACAAAGACATTTTCGTTAATAGCAAAGAAGAAGAGATAGATAATTTAATGGTAAAACTATCGCCTGTTAATCAAGATAATCTGTAAACTCAAAACTTAAACTCTCGAATATTTCATTTTTTACCGTATTATCCGACGTTTGAAAATCTTGAATTCCGGTCAATATTTTTTGCGATAATTCTTTAGATGTTCTACCCAAGAACTTTAACGCATTTTGCGCTGAAAGCCGAAGGAAATAGGAATCGGAACTCAGGTCAGAAATCATTTTATCCAAAAGAATATTTGAATCTATATCTTTCACCAAATCCGATTTAACAATCAATAATCGGGCAAACAACCAATATCCGCTGGTTCTAATTTCCTCATCTGTCGAATTCGTCCAGTTTTCCACCAGTTTATCGGCAAAACTCAGTTTTTGAAACAAATTCATACAAATCTGCTCACGAATTTCGTGATTAGAAATTTCTTTTACCCATTTTTCGGCTTTTTCAATAGTAAACTCATCAACAGGACACAACAACGTGGCAAGTATTTTCAACTCACGGGTTTCCTGCTTCCACAAGAGTTCAACCAATTGAGTATCGGCAGGATATCTCTTTGATAATTCACGCAGTCGGGGAATATCTACCCCGAAATTCAGTTTATAACTCAACCCTTTTTCGCGCATACTTTTAGAGATAACTCCGTTCATCGACCGACGTAAATCAGCTCTGATCTGTTGTACTATTTCGTGCATATTTGCTTGTCTGATAAGAAATTCGAGCACAAATATAGCCTTAAAACCTGGTTTTTTCAACATTTTTATTATCTTTGTATCCACAAAATTTAAAACCACAAGATATGAGACTTTTGTTAATCAGCAACTCCACCAATCCCGGAGAAGCTTACTTGGATTATCCGAAAGAGCAAATTAAAAATTTTCTGGGCGATAAAGCCAAAAATGCTATTTTTATTCCTTACGCGGCGGTTACCTTCTCTTACGATGAGTATGAAGAAAAAGTAAATAACCGGTTTGCCGAAATAGGGCATCACGTAACCAGCATTCACCGATTTATTAATCCCGTTGAGGCCATTGAAAATGCCGATGCAATAGTTGTTGGCGGTGGAAATACGTGGCAATTGGTGAAGATGCTTCAAGAAAAAGGCTTAATGAAGGTGATTAAAAAACGTGTAAAAAAAGGAACGCCCTACATCGGTTGGAGCGCCGGATCTAATATAGCGTGTCCAACCTTGAAAACAACCAACGATATGCCTATCGTGGAACCGGAAAAGTTTAAAACGCTAAAGTTGGTTCCGTTTCAGATAAATCCACATTATTTGGATGATCATCCTGCAAATCATGGTGGAGAAACGCGTGAAATGCGCATCAATGAATTCATCGCAGTTAATAAAGACGTTTTCGTAGTTGGCCTGCGCGAAGGAACGATGCTGCTGTTAGAAGATAAAGAACTAACACTTATCGGAAAACGCAACGCACGCATTTTTAAATTCGAACAAGAGCCTAAAGAGTTATCCGGCGAAGACGATTTCAATTTCTTACTTTCATAAATAAAACACATGAGTCAAAATCTACACCCAGTAGAAACAAGAAGTAAGAAGTTCAGTTTATCCGATTTTCTTCACGATAGCCGTTCTGTAGGTATTTTACTGTTACTGTGCACAGTAGCCTCTCTTATTATTACCAATTTGCCCGGAATTGGTGAAGGTTACAACAGTTTCTGGGAAACAGAAATTCCCTTTTTACGCTCCATAAATCTGCCACACAGTATTCTACATATAATAAATGATACATTAATGGCGTTGTTTTTCTTTCAGGTAGGTATGGAAATTAAACGAGAATCGGTTATTGGCGAACTTTCATCGCCAAGCCGGATGATGTTTCCGATGATAGCTGCAATTTTTGGCGTTGCTTTTCCGGCAATTATTTTCTTAATTAGCACTAAAGGAACAATTTATCAGAATGGCTGGGCAATTCCTGCGGCAACTGACATTGCTTTTGCCCTCGGAATCCTAAGTCTTTTAGGAAAAGCCATACCCCACTCGATGAAAATTTTTCTTGCAGCACTTGCCATTATCGATGACCTTTGCGCTATTCTCATTATCGCTTTCTTTTATGGAGATCGCCCCGAATTTATGTGGCTTCTGGGAGTTGTCGCATGCATTATTCTTATTTTGCTAATAATAAAATATATGCGGAATCCATTGGCGAGAGTGCTGTATCTTTCACTCGGCATTGTGATGTGGTATTTCATGTATCAATCAGGAATTCATGCAACTTTTGCCGGCGTAATTTTATCGATATTGCTTCCTGTGAAGAAAATTCCGGCTTACGAAAAAGCACTTGTTTTGCCCGTCAACTTTCTTATAATTCCTATATTTGCATTGGCAAATACCAGCATTTTCATCAACGCATCGGCTATAGCCAACTTGTCAAGCGAATTGTCTATCGGGGTTATTCTTGGCTTGTTAGTCGGAAAACCTGTTGGCATAACATTGGCCGTTTACTTAATGACTTATGCTAGAATTATCAAGCTAAAAACCAAACCGGACTGGATGATGTTTATAGGCGTGGGAATTCTTGCAGGTATTGGATTTACTATGTCAATTTTCGTATCGATGCTCGCGTTTGATGACAAAACGCTCCAAGACACCGCGAAGTTGGCAGTATTGGTAGCTTCTACCTTATCAATGATAATAGGTTATACTTGGTTGAGGATTGTTACGAAAAAACGGCAATCGCAAATGAAAAAGATTTGATAGCAGAAATCGCTAACAAAATAAAAATGAAAAAAGCTGCTCGGGGTGAGCAGCTTTTTTGTTAAATATTATGGTTTAATTGTGGTCAAAATAAAGCATTCGGATCGTTTGCTGATCTCGATGCTATCATTAAAGAGATATTAGCTTGCATTGCGCAAACTTGATTTCAATGTTCTGATTCTGCTGATTCTAGTAGCCTGATATACAGCAGATCCTTTTTTGATATTCTGTTCCAAATATTTAATTTGGGACAAAATTTCTTTTTTTGTCAGGTTTTTGATGTTCATAATTTTATCCTTTCTTTTAAAGTTATGATTTATCGACAACCGTTTACAAGAAACTCTTTCAGAAAAATGTTGATAACCTAAAATTGACTTCTAATAACTCGCTTGCCATTAAAATCGATACAAAGATACATCAAAAATATGTTATAAAACATATTTCTCGATAGATTTTTATAAGAACATCATAAATGAAGACTATAAGTAGTGCAATTATTTAAATAGAAAAGTGGCAAGAATTGTCAACTTTCAATTCAAATTGCAACATATAAATTTCACAATACTTTCCCTATTTCACTCGAAAGAGTTGCATAGTTTTCCACACGTGCCACCAAATCTCCATCTCTATCAATAACAAATGCAATAGGAATATCGCGAACATTATAGGTAGATAATAAACGAGAATATACACTTTGCGGATCACGAACCGTAATCCAAGGCAAATTATTGGCCGCATTCTTCCAGAAATGTTCATCCGAATCGAAAGAAATTTGATAAATCTCCAATCCCTTAGCTTTATATTGAGTGTATATTTTGTTTAAATCGATATTGTGCTTGGGAGAAAACTCCGAGTTATATACGGTGAAATCAAGAATCACCACTTTCCCTTTTTGTGAAGAAAGTGATATTTTTTCTCCATTAACTTCCGTCAAAATAATATCAGGCAATGCAGAATCTATTGCAACAGAAGCATTTTCCAGCAATGCAGCTTGTTGTTCTTGCTGTTTTCTGGTTCTCAAGGCATTCATCGTAAAATCATATAAATGTTTCGCACGAGGAGTTCCATTATAATACCTGTCCCACGATGTAGCAACGGCTCCAAACATTGCATAATCTTGTTTATCGTACGGGTCAAAAATCAAATAATCGTTCACTTTCTGAAAAACAGCATAATATGCAGCTGCACTCGCCGGATTGCCGAGTACCAATTTAGAGATTTCTTTTTTATAACCTGTTAAAATAGAGTCAAGATCGGCGAGATAAGTAATATCATCAATAGTTTTTGCCGTATGTCTTTTCTCTGTTTCATTAAGTTGAGTCTGCACTCGCCGAGTCTGATTATCAATCAGTCTGAGTTGTTTGTTTACCAAAGAGTTTTCAATCGAAAAAGTATTTGACAAGTCTTTTACATCGCCTTTCACTTGCAATGTTTCCATTGAATCAACAGCAAAAACCGCAATTTGGTTTCCAACTCTCAACTGATAAAACTCAGGATTTTCGGGCGCTTTCTCTTTAAATTTAAACGTTCCGTTTTCTTTAAGCTTTACAGAATCGAGCAACCTAATTCCACCCAAACCACGATGTTCCAAAAACAAAGTTTCATCTTTAGCGGAAGATAACTCACCTTTAACTTCGAAAGTTTTTTCCGATTTACAGGATAACAAAACAGTAGCCGCAAACAATACGGCAAACAATAAAAAAAGGTATTTTTTCATATCAAAAATTGTATAGGAATTTCAGAGTACAAACTTAAATATTTTTTGCCAATTTTGGAAAAATGCTCACTTTTATTGTTCTTTTATAAAATTGTTCCTCACAATCTTGAAACCCATGCAGAGAATTACAGAAAGTGTTGTGTTTTATTATAAAAGATGAAAAAAAACGCTACTTTTGTGCTTTAAAACTTCATATTACATGAAAGAAATAGTAACTATTAAAGACAAACAGTTTGAAAAATTCATTGATACCCAAAGCATTCAAACTGCAATTAATCGGATTGCCAAAAAGATTGACAGCGATCTTCACGATAAAAACCCCATCTTTGTCACGGTGCTCAACGGTGCTTTTATGTTTGCCGGAGAGTTAATGAAAGAAGTTTCCGTTCCTTGCGAAATTACTTTTGTACGCTTAGCCTCCTATCAAGGAACTTCCAGTACGAACAAAGTTCAGGAAGTGCTGGGGTTAAACGAAAGCATCGAAAATCGAACAGTTGTGATTGTAGAAGATATTGTGGATTCAGGAAATACAATGGTGGCACTCAAAAAAGAACTCAGCAAATTCAATCCCAAAGAAATAAAAATAGCCACGCTATTATTCAAACCCGACGCTTTGAAACAAGAAATACACTTGGATTATGTTGCTCTTGAAATCCCCAACGATTTTATCGTGGGCTACGGCTTAGATTACGATGGCTACGGTAGGAATTTAAAAGATATTTATAAGATTAAAATGTAGCCCAATTAAGCCACATAATAATATTCATAAAGCATCTCTTTCTGAGGTGCTTTTTTGTTGAAATTCAATTCGAAATTTTTTCAACAAAATGTTAAAATTTAGATATATTAATCGTTAATCGGTGGATTTTATTTCAATTTAATGTTAAAATCAAAATATTCGATTCATTTTGATATTTATTAGCTAAATATAATGTTGGTTTCAAAGTCTAATACGTACATTTGACGTGAATACTAAATCCTTAAAAATGTAATGTTATGAAGCAGATGAAACCTTTAAAAGAAAACAACCTCTTTTTTGCAATGGGGGTAGTTGTGGCGCTGTCAATTTTATTGGCGGCATTTGAATGGAGTAGCATGCGCTCGGCACCAAAAATTTATTCTTCTGAAGTATCTGTTCCCGAAGAGTTAGTTATCGATTTGACGAGAAGAACGCCCGAACCTCCTAAGCCACAAATTGAACCACCACAAGTTGTGGCGCCTGATGAAATTATGATAGTTGATGATCCAGTGGAACATCAGGCAATTTTTTTCAGCGAAGATGCAGCCGAACCGCCACAAGTAGTCTATACACAACCCACACCCCGACTCGTGGAGGAAGCTGTAGAATCTGCAATTGACTTTGCCGAAATCGCACCCCATTTTATTGGCGGTCAAACCGCTTTAATGAAGTTTTTAGGTGAAAACATGAGATATCCGCAAGTGGATATTGATATGGGAAACGAAGGCAGAGTTATTTGTACTTTCGTGGTTGAAAAAGACGGAAGCATTACTGATATTAAAGTAATACGTGGAGTTTCGCCAACCATAGACAGAGAAGCTGTACGAGTAATTTCTGAAATGCCTAACTGGAAACCCGGATTTCAGAACGGAAGAATGGTTAGAGTGAAATTCACGCTGCCGGTATATTTTAAAATCACCAAATAATTAGAGTATTAAAAAGGATATTTTCAAACGACTTTGATTAAATTAAGACAAAAATAATGTTTTTTGAGAATTTTATTGCCAAAAAATGAGAGTATATAAAAAAAATATCTATTTTTGCATTCTAAGTCGTGTGTATATTCAATCAGTAAAACACATAAAAAAGGAAAAACAAAATGAATGATGAAGTAAAAAAAACCGCAAAAGCGAATATAGAAACGCAAAAGCTAACTTCTATCCTAATGGGAGTAGTGGTTGGTATAGCTCTACTATTTTTCGCTTTCGAATGGTCTTCTGAAACAAAGAAGCTTGACGAGAGTATTGTCGTTCAAGACGTTTTAGCAGAAGAAGAAATAGAGATCACTCGTCGCGATCCAACTCCACCGCCACCGCCACCACCACCTGCACCGGATGCTCCGGAAGTTATTGAGGTTGTACAAGAAAAAGTGGAAACAAGAATCGAGATCAAGACTGAGGATGATGCAAGCAAGAGGCAAATGGAAGCCTACGTTCCACCTCCACCACCAAGACCAAAAGTGGAAGAAGTAACCGAAGAAATTTTTGTTGTGGTTGAAGAACAGCCTGAGTTTCCGGGTGGAAACACAGCGATGATGAAGTTTTTGAACGAAAATGTTAAATATCCGATTATTGCTCAGGAGAATGGCATTCAAGGACGTGTTATCACCAACTTTGTGGTAGAAAGAGACGGAAGCATTACAGACGTTCAAGTGGTTCGTGGTGTTGACCCATCGCTCGACAAAGAAGCTGTTCGCGTTATTCAGTCGATGCCGAGATGGAAAGCCGGTAAGCAACGTGGATCTGCCGTACGTGTACGTTTTACTTTGCCCGTTGTATTCCGCTTACAACAATAGTCTAATATAAATTTTAAGATAACCAAAAGCTGCTTTTTATACCAAAAAGCAGCTTTTGTTCTAAATTATATTTTCATATTTCTATGTTATATAGTGTCGATTTTTTAAGTAAAAAAATTGAAGAAGCCGTCCAAAACACTTCTTTCGATTTAAAACCCAAAAGTCTTTTTGATCCTATAAGCTACGCGCTTTCCGTGGGAGGAAAAAGAGTGCGTCCACTACTCACCTTACTAACCACAAATATGTTCGGTAAAGATGTGGATAAATCACTAAAACCTGCCATTGGGATTGAGATTTTTCACAACTTTACTCTTTTGCACGATGATCTAATGGACAAATCGGACATGCGAAGAGGAATGCCGACAGTACATAAAAAATGGGATGCCAATACCGCTATTCTTTCGGGAGACGCCATGATGATAGAAGCATACAAATATGTGACTTCCGTGACTTCCGACATCCTACCCGAAATCATTGAGCTTTTTTCAACAAATACCATGAAAGTCTTGCAAGGACAACAATTTGACATGGATTTTGAAAAAAGATTAGATGTTACCGAAGCCGAATACATAGAAATGATTACGTTGAAAACAGCAGTACTTTTAGCTTGTTCGCTAAAAATGGGTGCAGTTTTGGCAAATGCTCCATCACGCGATGCGGAACTGTTGTACAATTACGGAATAAACATAGGACTGGCATTCCAGCTTAAAGATGATTTGCTGGATGTTTATGGAGATCCTAAAACTTTCGGAAAAAACATTGGAGGAGATATCGTAAATAATAAAAAGACTTATTTGTTGATAAAAGCGCTGAAAATGTCCAACGAAAAACAACTTGCAGAATTATTGAGATGGATCTCCATAGAAAAGTTTGATAAAAACGAGAAAATAGAATCTATTAAAAAGATCTATAATGAATTAAATCTGAAATTAATTTCGGAAAATCTCATCGAAAAGTATTATCTTGCGGCCTTAGATTGCCTTTCGGCAGTTAATGTGGCTAATGAAAGAAAAAAAGAACTTATCTCCTTGTCGGAAAATCTAATGTACAGGGAGAAATAAACTATTAAAACAAGTTCAATATGCCCTATCGACGATTACCCAATACAGACCTGTCTCGCATAAAAGCGCTGAGAACGGCTATTGAAAAAGCATCAAGTATAAATTTTCAAGAGATTGCGATATCTATGAAAACGCTGTCGAGTGCAAAAAGTGTAGTCGATAAGTTCGAACGGCTTTATAATAAACATCAACTAACTTTTGATACTCAAGTAAAGGCGAACATAGCGTTTCAAAGTAAAGTAAAAAGTGCAAGAATGTATATCTCACATTTCATTCAGGTTTTATACATGAGTGTTGCACGTTCAGAAATAAAACTAGAACATTTGGAGCTATACGACTTACAAGACTCGAATTTAATAGTTCCCGACCTTAACTCAAATGAACAACTCTTACAGTGGGGAGAAAAAATTATTAACGGAGAAAACAAACGCGTTGCACAAGGTGGCGTGCCAATATATAATCCGAGTATTGCAAAAGTAAACGTAATGTATGCTCTGTTCAAAGAGAATTATCATACTCAGCAAATCCACCAAAAGGCAACGGCACGAACCTTAAACGAAGTATCCGAATTCAGAAACGAAGTAGATAGTATTATTTTCGATATTTGGGAAGAAGTGGAAAAGTTCAATGCTGAACTGCCGGCAAATGAGCGTTTAGATAAAAATCGGGAGTACGGGTTAATCTACTATTACCGCAAAGGAGAAACCATTGAATGAGGATAGTTGATACGCATGCCCACCTATATTTGGAAGAATTCGATAGCGATATCGAAAATGTGGTAACAAGAGCAAAATCCATTGGCGTGGAAAAAATTTTGTTACCCAATATAGATGAAAAATCCATTTTAAATTTAAAACAAACCGTTGCTAAATATCCATCGCTTTTTACTCCAATGATGGGGCTACATCCTACAAGCGTATCCGAAGATTGGGAACAACAATTAAAAATTATTTATAACGAATTAAATAATTCAAAATATATAGCTATTGGCGAAATAGGCATTGACCTTTATTGGGACAAAAGCTCAAAGCAAAGACAAATATCGGCATTTGAAAAACAATTGGAATGGAGTATTGAGAAGAAACTGCCCGTAGCTATACATTCAAGAAATGCAGTTTTTGAAGTAATAAAGTCAATAAAAAATGTAGGAGAAAAGAACGTTTTCGGCGTTTTTCACAGTTTTGGAGGAAGCGTGGATGAATTGAAAGAAATTTTAGATCTCGATAATTTCTATATTGGGATAAACGGTGTGGTTACATTCAAAAAATCGGGATTAACCGAAACGTTGTTAAATTGCAATTTAGAAAAAATAATATTAGAAACCGATTCACCCTATCTTGCACCGGTACCTTACAGGGGAAAACGCAATGAATCGGGATATTTATCGGAAATAATAAAAAAACTTTCAGAAATCTATTATAAAACAGAGGAAGAAGTTGCCGAAATAACTACAAGAAACGCCTATCGTTTGTTTAATTTAGCTTCTTATGATTAAGTAAATAAGGTGTTTTTTTATCGAAAACCATTTTTTTAAAAATAATTTGCACTTGAACATAGCATTAAATCGATAATTTCTGTAATTTTGTGATTGAAATGAAGAGTAAGTAATATTTTTTTTGTAATTTGCGCCCGTTTTCTAAAACTGCCTCTTTTTTTGGAGAGATGCTCGAGTGGTTGAAGAGGCACGCCTGGAAAGCGTGTATACGCCAAAAGTGTATCGCGGGTTCGAATCCCGCTCTCTCCGCGCCAATAGCCTAAAGAGAAAAGTAGAATAAAATAAGATGACAAAAGAACTAAACGTTTAAAATAAATCAAAAAATCAATTAAAACAAAATTAAATTCATTAATCCAAAAAAATTGAACACACAATGAAAAAGTTATTTGCAATTTTAGCAATCTTCGGCCTTATGTCTGTGGGATTGCCGACAATTCTTTCAGCTCAAGATGCTCCCACTGCACCGGCAGTAGAAGAAACAGCTCCAGCAGCAGTACCGGTTTCCGAAACTGATGGAGGTGGATTCCACCAAGCTCTGAAAGTTAAATTTATTGAAGGTGGTGCCGGGTTTATGGCTCCCATCGCTCTTTGTTTGATTCTTGGTTTGGCTTTTGCTCTCGAAAGAATTATTTATTTGAGCTTAGCTGATGTTAATCCCAAGACATTATTGAATGGCGTTGGCGACGCACTTGACAGAGGCGATATTGATGCCGCGAAAGACATTGCACGCAATACACGCGGACCAATTGCATCAATTGCATATCAAGGATTACTTCGTTTAGATCAAGGACCCGATGCTGTTGAACGTGCTATTGTGGCTTACGGAGGCGTACAAAGTGGTTTGTTGGAAAGAAACCTTTCATGGATTACATTGTTTATCGCCCTTGCTCCATCTCTCGGATTCTTGGGAACAGTAGTAGGTATGGTTATGGCTTTCGACGATATCCAACGCGCAGGTGATATGAGCCCCACAATTGTTGCCGGTGGTATGAAAGTAGCTTTGATCACTACAGTATTTGGTCTTATTGTTGCTCTTATCCTTCAAGTTTTCTATAACTATATTCTTTCAAAACTGGAAGGCATGCTCAACAAAATGGAAGATGCATCAATCACTCTTCTCGACCAAGTAGTTAAATACAACGTTAAATACAAAAAATTATAATTAATATGGCTGTAACTAAAATACGTAAAACCTCCAGTTTAGCATTCTTAATTACCATTATCATTACATTGGTAGTTTTGGGGCTATTCTTATTTGGAGGACAAGTTGCGCCTGAACAGGAACTTGTTCCGGACATGTCTCAGCCCATATTTACCGATATGTTGCTGTACTGGGCCTATGCGCTACTTGCTATAACGATTGTAGCACTCATAATTTTTGCTATATTCGGCTTTATTCACAGTTTGAAGGTAAATCCCAAAAGCGCTATACGCGGATTATTGGTTCTTCTAGCTATGGTTGCTATTTTAGGAATATCTTATTTCCTTGGAAGTGGAGAAATCTTGAATATTCCGGGTTATGACGGCGGAGACAATAATCCAGGCACATTGAAAGTTGTTGATATGTGGTTACTTACCATGTATTTCATGCTTTTTGTAACTATTGGTGCTGTATTGATATCTCCCTTATTGAGTAGAAGAAAATAACAGTTAATATTCCTCGTATTATTATATTTGAGGAATAAATAAAGAAAAAATTTATGGCAAGAAAAAAAAGAAAAGTTCCTGCGCTGAACGCAAGTTCTATGGCGGACATTTCGTTTCTTTTGCTTACTTTCTTTTTGCTTGTTTCGAGTATGGATACCGATAGTGGTTTGGCAAGACGTTTGCCACCACCACCACAACACGAAGATCAGATAGAAACTGTCAAGGTTCAAGAGCGCAATCTACTGGTTGTTTTGGTAAACGCCAGTGACGAAACAATGGTTAGATCACAAATTGGTACGGAATGGTATCAAAGTGAGGTCGAACTACTTGGTCGGGGAAATAAAGCAAGTTTGAAAGATAAAGTAAAAGAATTTGTATTAAATACGAGTAATAATCCTTTATTACCTGAGTTGATGGAAGAAGACTTTGGTTCACCCATTGGAACAGTACCAGTTACGGGCGACCATGTTGTTTCATTACAAAATGACGCCACAACCAGTTATAAAACTTATATCGCAGTTCAAAACGAGTTAGTAAGAGCTTATAACGAATTGAGACAGGATGGAGCGAAAAAGTATTTCGGTGTAGATTACGATAAACTGACTACTGATCAGCAGGAACAGATAAATAAATTGTATCCACAGAGAATTTCTGAGGCTGAACCTAAAAACTTTATGGGAGGAGGAAAATAATTATGGGAAAATTTAGTAAAAGCGGTGGACGCGAAATGCCCGAGTTGAATACAGCTTCAATGCCGGACTTGGTATTCGCCATCTTATTCTTCTTCATGGTTACTACCACTATGCGTTCTGAAACGCTAATGGTAAAATTAAAACTTCCTCAAGCCAGCGAAGTACAAAAATTAGAGAAGAAATCTCTGGTAACGTACATTAATTTAGGACCGGCCATGGATGCTAAATACGGTACAGGAACTCAGATGCAGCTGAACGATAAATTTGCTCAAGTTGAAGACATTCAGGATTACATCGCTCAAGAAAAAGCAAGTTTGAATGAAGCAGACCAGCAGCTAATGACAGTATCCATTAAGGCAGACGAAGAAACTAGAATGCGCTACATTAGTGATGTTAAGCAAGCACTTAGAAAAGCATACGCTTTAAAGATTAGCTATTCGGCACGAAAAGCTGAGAATTAAGCCAGATGCTTTAATAATAGAAAAACCGAATCCAAATGTGATTCGGTTTTTTGTTTGTCAAGTAGCTGCTACTTACGTAATTTAGCCCACTCCATCACATTTGCCGGTGGACGATTTGCCATCAGCTCACGCTTCATAAAATCCATGTATGGAGCAACATGATTGAAGAATTTGTAATAACCTTTACACAAATAGTTCAATCCGGAATTACCGTATTTATCTTTTACAAATCTATTTTTAGGACACTCTCCGTAACAGGCAAAAAGATATTCACATTCTTTGCATTGCTGAGGAAGTTTATCAAACTTATCGTTTCCGAATCTAAGTTGTTCATCGGAATACATCATCGAAGCAAGTGGTTTAGCGTAAATATTTCCCAACCGATATTTGGGAAAAATAAAATGATCGCACGAATAAACATCGCCATTGAATTCCATTACGCCTGCATGTCCACAGGTTTTAGCCATCGTGCAAAGTCCGGGGTGCTCTCCAACCCAGTTGGCAAGAGTAGAGTCAAAAATCTGAATAAAAACTTTACCTACATCTTCTTTCATCCATTCATCGAAAACGGCGCAGAGAAACTCACCCCACTTTTCGGGAGAAACACTAAAAGGAATCAACTCCACTTCATCGCCTTTTTCTTCTGCAGTAGCGAGTTTTAGTGAAGATTGCGTTTTTCGTATTCGCTCTACAATGGGCGTAAACTGAATAAATTGGGCACCAATAGTTTTAAAAAACTGATAAAAGTCCAACGGAAAATCGACATTATAATCATTCACTACCGCCATACAGTTGTATTCCACACCATATTTTTTCAGGAGCTCAATACCTTTCATCACTTTATGGAATGATGGGCGCCCCATTTTATCCCGTCGGTACTCATCGTGGAATTCTTGTGGTCCATCAATAGATATACCCACTAAGAAATTGTTTTCTTTAAAAAATCGGCACCAATCATCGTTTAGTAACGTTCCGTTGGTTTGGAGTGAATTATCTATTTGTCTTCCCGCAGCGTATTTTTTCTGCAACTCTACTGCTTTTTTGTAAAAGCTCAACGGGCGCATCAGCGGTTCACCACCGTGCCACGTGAACATCACTTGCGCCATAGTTTGCGATTCAATGTATTCTTTAATGAACTTTTCGAGCAGCTGTTCGCTCATCACATGATTTTTTTTCTCTGTATATAAATTTGCCTTCTCAAGATAGTAACAGTAATCACAATCGAGATTACAACGTGAACCCATTGGCTTAAGCATCACATATAAGGGTTTGGCAAACGGTGCAAAAGTGAACATATCGATTTTATTTATAGCACAAATATAAACAATTTGTGCCTTTTTGGAGTTTATGGATGGAATATTAACATTATTATCAATAGAAATCAGATGAAAAGAAAAGAAGAATTATTACACGCAGGATTATTAGTACTTAGAATAGGTATTGGCATTTCGATATTTTTCCATGGATTGCCTAAAATAACCGGAGGACCGGAAGTATGGACAGCAATTGGTGGCAGTATGTCGAACTTAGGAATTAACTTTGCACCCACATTTTGGGGTTTTATGGCAGCTTTTGCCGAAACCGTGGGTGGTATTTTATTTGCATTGGGACTATTTTTCCGTCCGGCCACACTTCTACTTATTGGAACAATGGTAGTGGCGCTGGTTATGCACTTTTCGCAAGGTGATAACTTTATGAAGTACGGGCACGCACTTGATTTATTGATCATTTTTGTGGCAGCGCTATTAACAGGACCCGGAAAATATTCATTTGATGCTAAATATATTCCGAAGATAGCATAAAGCTGGAAGACGGAAGACGGAAGTCGGAATACAACCT
>JAUNUM010000136.1 GCA_030538215.1 Bacteroidia bacterium | reverse complement strand
CTTTGCGCTCACTCGTTCGTCATTTCAAAGAACCATCGCTATTGGCAATATGCGTGATACTGCCCAAATAATCACGACAAATGTAGTGAAAGCTGAGAGAAAAGTCAAACTTGTTTGAGTTTTTCCGAGGCGCATCCTACATTATCAAAATATAATACATTTTCCACACATTCGCTTCTTTTACATACACGGCGGGAGCAGAATAAGCGTCGCCACCCAGATACAAACGTTCGGTATTGGTTTACGTGTCCAATTCATATTGTTTGCCGATATAATATCTTGTCAACAGAGCCTTAGTTCCCTGCATCACGTGCATTTTTACGCGGTCGCCGCTGGCATTGTAGGCGAAAGTTGGCGTAATGCAGTTTGAGCGTTGGGAAAAGCTACCCCGCCGCTGCGGGATAGCTGTTGATTTCAATTTGTTGCAGTTTTAAACTGCTTGTTGTTTTGGGTACAAGTTACAAACTTGCACCAAGTGGGTGACGTATGCTCAAGTGATGTTGCTGTACCATATAGTGATAAAGACTGGCAGTTTGACACCTACCAAGCTAAAAATACTATTCAAAATCCTCCGGACGAACAGTTAAATGCCATTCAGCTACTCTTTTATCAAGTTTGACGAACTCCCACTTCTCTTTTACAAGAAAATTTGTTTGAGATGTAACATCCTTCTTCATTATTTCCATTGTCGTAAAAACATATTCCCCTGAAAAATTACTAAATATATCAGTTTCCAAGTGAAACATATATTTTGTTTTTCCGGCAACACTAAAGTTCAGTCTTTTGCGTTCATGAACTATTGCAGTAACAGAGATAGTCTCTTCACAATCATTATCTATAAAGTAATAATCATCGTAAGGAGGGTCGCATGAAATACAAATAAAAGCAACTGATAAAATATAAAATAGTTTTTTCATAATCGTGATATTTTAATGATTCCACATCCACATAAAAGGCCATAAAGCAGGAGCAAATAAGCTCTCATACCATTTATATGTGCTTGCATTCGTACTTCCATACTTTCTGCTTGCAATCGGTGTCATTCCTAAGTTTTTAAATCCCCGTCTGTTGGCATCACTTTCCGTCAGCCCCTTGTTGTACATAGCACTTGCTAATCCATACCTAAATAAATACAATGGACCAGTTATTCGGCTTTGGTAAGTATGTCCGTATTCATGAGCGAATAAATCAAGGTTATAAGCTTTGTCGCCGGGATGCAGCGCTATATTATCGCCAAAAACATAATGTCCAAAAGAAACACCACTCATATAGTTGCTTGCTAAATAATTGCCCTGCAAGCGTATTATTGATCTGCCTTTGTAGTAACCTACTTTGTCAATATACCCTCCCATGTTTTGTAAATGTCCGAAGGTGTTTCCTATCTCATCCTGCAAATGCTCACCGCCCGATAAGTTATTTAATACTTGTAATACCCACTCAAAGCCATTCGCTTCCTGATCATAACGAAAAGCTCCTGCCATAGTGTTAATACGCTGAAACTCCAGTTTAAACCAGTTTTCAAATTGACGTCCGCCCCATTGTGAATCCCCGTTAAAAAGCGTACCAAAATAGATACGTGTAAAATCTACAGCTGATAATGTAGTAGATGCAATCGTACTTGTTGTAGCAGCTGTTACGAAAACACTAGAACCTAATGTAGCTACCGTTGTAGATAGCAACCCTCCCGTCAGCACCTCCCCCAGCAGCCAAGGCCACAATTTTTCGCCGGTGGGGTCGGTGTATTTCAACGGATTATTCAATCCATAACTATACCTGTTAAAGTTCTGCGTAAAATCCGGCATTTGCACATACGGATCTGGCGATAAAAATCGTCCGAGCACAGGGTCATACAACCGTGCGTTCATATTTATCAGCCCAAACCACGGCAAATGTTCGTGTCCTGTGTAACCACGACTGAGGAATAAAGCAGGTTCGCTTCCCACAGCATACGCCGCTTGTGTTGACGAATTGCGCAGTCTGCCCCAAGCATCGTAACTCAACTCCTGTTTCGCAAATTTGCAGAATTCCTCCTCGCTCGGCATAGCTCAAGCGGAGCTTGGCTTTGCGCTCACTCGTTCGTCATTTCAAAGAACCATCGCTATTGGCAATATGCGTAATACTGCCCAAATAATCCCTGCAAAGGTAGTAAATTTTCCAATTGCCTGCTTCTTTTACGTAAACAGCGGGTGCGCTGTAAGCATCGCCTCCCAGATACAGGCGTTCGGTATTGGTTTGCGCGTCCAATTCGTATTGTTTTCCGATATAATATCTTGTCAACAGAGCCTTAGTTGCCTGCATCACGTGCATTTTCACACGGTCGCCCCGCTGTTGTAGGCGAAAGTTGCCGTAATGCAGTTTGAGCGTTGGGAAAAGCCACCCCGCTGCTGCGGGATAGTTTGTTATTATTTTCGTTTTTTTTGTAAGGTTGTGTCTTTTATCTTTTACATAATATTTTGTTTTTTGAAGGGGTAAAGGCAGAGGATTTACATCGTGCTTTTACGCCTAAATGTTTAAGATTGATTTTATAATCAGGCGGTTATTTTCTTAGCTCCCGATTTGAAGCATTACCGCATGGGGTTATTTTAAGCGTTTTTTCCATATCATACGTCCGAAGAATACTGCTAATAAATAAGGAATAAATATGATAAAACCAAATATTGCTTTTAAAGGCCAGCCAATACCCATTAAACTTTTCTCTATATTTTTCACTTTTTGTATATTTTGCGGTAATACGTTTTCATATGATTCAACTATATTTATTCCCTGCAAATTATAACCATAATATTTAAGTAAAATAATATTTGAGGCATCTACCCACCAAGCAAAAAAATAAATCAACAAACTTGACAATATTATTCCTATTAAAAAATAATAAACAATTTGTTGTCTACGGTTTAAGTTCCTTAGCGCAATAAATACTAAAAATGGAAGCGCTATTATTGTGATAAAAAACAAAAGGTCTATAACTCGTGTAAAAAATTCCATATAGTTAAATACTATGTAGTTTTTTATGGGAAATAATAAATGACTGTTCGAGGAATATAGTGATAAGGCTTTCCTCCAAAACGTTCTAGATTAGGGCCCATACCATCGGGTCTAAAAAGAGGATTAGGATGATATTTACCATAAAATTCATCTGCAAAATCAGGATCCCAGAATCCATCATTCACAAATGCATTATAAGTAAGTCTTGATTGCCCATTTACATTTTCTAATTTATAGCTTACATTGGTTCTGCCAATATGGAAAACCGTTTTTGTCATATTTACCGAAAAATATCCTTCATACTTTTCATTCTTTCCTACAACAAAACTTCGAAGATTAGCTTGAAATTCAGGACTATTTTGAAGAGCATTCAATGTATTCTCTCCGAGATAAACAGGAGAGCCATCGCCAAATAGATAATGGCGTAAAGCATCTTTTGTATTGTCGATATAAATTGGTTCAACGTTCTTCTTAATTGAATTTAGCTTTTGATTACCATATACTTTTTCTATTTTTTCTTGTGGCGTTTCTTTTCTTTGACCTATAGTATAGCTTGCAATACTGGTGGCAGCTGTTGTCCCCCCTATGCTTACAGTTACAATACCTCCTGTTGCCGCTGTTGCTTTTGAAAATGCAATCAATGTTACAGGTTTTAATCCGAAAGCTTGTACTCCGATAGAGATAGTTGCCCCGGCTGCCCACATAGAACCAACTATTCCCCCGGTTAATGCTCCGACACCAGCTCCCCATAACGCTCCTTGCCACCAATTACCTTCCCATTTTGCAGGATTAAAAGACCCTCCCTTGACAGATGCTCCGATGTATGAACCTATCAATGCTCCACCAATGATAAACCAAATTAACTCCCCATCCTGATCAATGTAGACCAGCGGATTATTCAAACAATAACTATACCGGTTAAAGTTCTGCGTAAAATCCGGCATCTGCACATACGGATCTGGCGATAAAAATCTTCCGAGCAACGGGTCATACAACCGCG
>JAUNUM010000135.1 GCA_030538215.1 Bacteroidia bacterium | reverse complement strand
TTATCTTTTTTATTCTTAACCTCTTAATGGTTTATATTGTTTAGACTATTAAGTGCAAAAATAAGTTTTTGTTTATTGGCACTGCTGACAATAATATAAAGTAATTGAGACGATGTACTTAGCAATTTTATTTTTGTGAAAAAATTATTTTTCCGACAAATACGAAGCAACACCCTCTTGTGTTGCTACAAGGCCTTTGTCTCCTTTATGCCAACCCGCGGGACAAACTTCACCATACTCTTCGGTAAATTGAAGCGCATCAATCACTCTTAATACTTCGTCAACATCGCGTCCAAGCGGCATATCGTTTACTACCTGATGACACACTCTTCCTTTTTTATCTATAAGAAATAATCCTCTGTAAGCTTGTGGTGTACCTGCAAAAAAGGTATTTCCGTCATCGTCATAATCATATCCTCCTGCCAAAACATCATAATCTATAGATATGCTCATCGACTGGTCTGCAACTAACGGGTAGGTTACACCTTTGATTCCGCCGTCGTTACGTGGAGTTTGCAGCCATTTCCAATGTGAAAAAGCCGAGTCTGTTGAACAGCCTATAACCACTGTATTTCTTTTTTCGAACTCCTGTAGTTTTTCTTGAAATGCAATAAGTTCTGTTGGACATACAAACGTAAAATCTGCCGGATAGAAGAAAAAGACTACATATTTTTTTCCCAGATAACTTCCTAACGAAAAGTCTTCTACAATCTCATTTCCGTTGATAACTGCCGGTGCTTTAAACACGGGCGCTTTTTTTCCTACTAATACTGACATGTACTTAAAAATTTAATTTGTTTAGTTATGAATAAGAAACTGTTTTGAATCCGTCAAAACAATTTCTAAGTTCTCAAAGATACGAAAATTAAGCTCAAAACAGAGATATTTGCGCAATTATCGGCTATTGATTATTTCTATAACAGTGCTTTGGAGTTCTCCAATAAGTTCCTTGAAAAATAAAATTAACGTTTCAAAATCGTTGCGTTTCAATAAAAAGAGTTACTTTTGCATGCAATAAAATTCATAACTGGAAAGAAATTAGAAGTTAGAAGTTAGAAATCAGAAGAAGGCCACTAACGTGAGTTGTTTAATGCCCTAAAGCTATTATCTATCTGTCTTGGTTCTTGGTTCTTTTCTTCAAAAAAATCAACTATGTCATTTATTGCAGATAAAATCACAATGGAAGGGTTGACTTTCGACGATTTGTTGTTAGTCCCCGGTTACTCCGAAGTTCTCCCCCGAAACGTAGATCTTTCTACCCAATTTTCCAGAAATATTTCGCTCAACATTCCTATGGTATCGGCGGCAATGGATACCGTTACGGAAACTACAATGGCTATCGCTATCGCACGCGAAGGCGGAATTGGAGTTATACACAAAAATATGACCATAGATGATCAGGCAAAACAGGTGCGCGCTGTAAAACGTGCCGAAAACGGCATGATTTTGAATCCCATCAGCATTCATCCCGAAAAAACCGTTGCCGATGCATTGGGAATGATGGGCGAGTATAAAATCGGAGGAATTCCGGTGGTAATAGAAGACAATACGTTGGTGGGAATTGTTACCAACCGCGACTTGCGCTTCGAACGCGATATGGAAAAACTTATCAAAGAGGTGATGACCAAAGATGGCTTGGTTACTACCCGCCAATCTACCGATTTAGATGCTGCAGCCGAAATTTTGCAGGAGCATAAAATAGAGAAATTACCGGTAGTAGATTCGCATTATAAATTAATCGGCCTCATTACTTATAAAGATATCACCAAAGCCAAAGATAAGCCCAATGCTTGTAAAGATGAGCAAGGGCGCTTGCGCGTAGCTGCCGGAATAGGCGTTACTTACGACTCGGTGGAAAGAGCCGCAGCATTGATTGAGGCGGGCGTAGATGCCATTGTTATTGATACGGCACACGGACACTCTAAAGGGGTTGCGGATATGTTGCAACTTATTAAGAAAACCTTTTCGGGAATTGATGTCGTAGTTGGAAATATAGCTACAGCCCAGGCAGCAAAATTTCTGATAAAAGCCGGAGCCGATGCCGTGAAAGTAGGAATCGGACCCGGTTCAATTTGTACCACACGCGTTATTGCCGGCGTGGGCGTACCACAACTTTCTGCCATTTACGAAGTGGCTCAAGCGTTGAAAGGAACCGGTGTTCCACTTATTGCCGACGGTGGATTACGTTATTCGGGAGATATAGTGAAAGCGTTAGCTGCCGGAGGCTCTTCGGTGATGATGGGCTCGTTGTTGGCGGGAACAGAAGAGTCACCGGGAGAAACCATTATTTTTAACGGAAGAAAGTTCAAAACCTACCGGGGAATGGGCTCGTTATCGGCTATGCAAAAAGGCTCAAAAGATCGTTATTTCCAAGATGTGGAAGACGATATCAAAAAACTTGTTCCCGAAGGAATTGAAGCACGTGTACCATTTAAAGGAACTCTGCAGGAAGTTATTTACCAAATGGTTGGCGGGCTTCGAGCCGGAATGGGATATTGCGGTGCCGCCAATATTGAGCAACTTCACAACGCAAAATTCACCCGCATCACTTCGGCAGGATACGCCGAAAGTCATCCGCACGGTGTGATGATTACGCGCGAAGCGCCAAATTACAGTAGGGATAAGGATTAGAACTGCTAAAGCCCAGCTCTACTAAATCTTAGCAATAAGCTATATAATTGAATTAAAGGGGAAAAGCATCTGTAATATAATTTGATACTCAAAAGCGATGCTTTTCCTCTTGCTCATATTTCAGAAAACGATAATTCTAAACAACTTTTTGAGCTTGTCACTAAGTTTGTAACTTTAATAATATCGTTCTTATCCAATTTTACACCTACAGATACGGTAGAATGGGGTTTAAGTTCTATCTGAAATGCTCCCTCAATATTAAAAGGAATATCTGAATTATTTGTAATTTCGAACCTGTTAGAAGTATTATTCCTCATTTTCCCGGCTTTTTTCACAGATACTGCTTCTGTAAAAATAGCTTTCAAATATTCGGGTTTTCCGGCAAGCACATTAGCGAAAAAGGCAACCGCTCTTCCTGCAAAAAGCGCTTCTTTTACTGATGCTTGCGAACGATCCTTGGCAAAGACTAATGTCATTGGACGTAAAAAATTACTGTAATCATAATAATATTCGGCTACTCCATGAATATCTGAGTTTGCAATTGGAGTTAGATTTTTTTCAATACACCAATCTAATGCAATTGGATACCATTCTTTTTCGTTAAATATTTCAATACCGTGTATCATTTTATTCCTGTAAAGCTCTTCGTGTTCTGACATCCATAAACAAGTATCGGGTTGCTGTGCTCTCCATCCAGGATGGTTCCACATGATGAATCCCCCATCATCTTTTGCATTTTTCAGTGCATCACGCCAATCCTCTTTATCCAACATATTGATGTCGGACAAGAAAATAGCATTTAAGTGTCCAGGGGGCATAGAACGTGAAACCTCTCCACCGGGAATGAGAATAATATCCATTTCTTCGGCCAGGTTTTTAGCTAATTCATAAGAAGAGTTTTTATCTCCTCCGATAAATTTCTTCGAGGGTTGTCTCTCAATATGATCTGTAATGGAAATTACATCTAATCCCTCCTTCCATGCCTCTTCCACTCTTATTGTCGGCCATACTGAACCATCCGAAAAAACAGTGTGCATATGAAAATCACACTTTAAGGTTTTGTAGCCAAGAATATCAGGAATAGATATTGTGTGTCTTATATTATTTCTCTGCACTTCAGGAAGCTGAGTATTGTTGATATCATATTGTTGAGCATGAGCGACCATGCTGATTAGTACTAAAAGTACAAATATTTTTAATGTTTTCATTTGACTATTTTTTACTTTAACCACCATACACTACTTCTTATAGTTTCTTCGCTGCCAAATTGACGTGAAATGGCTTCATTTACGTTTTTTCTATTATTATTGTATTCTGTTTGAGGGTATAACCATCGTGTGGGCATAGTTACTCCGTCAGTCATA
>JAUNUM010000024.1 GCA_030538215.1 Bacteroidia bacterium | reverse complement strand
CGCAAAAGCGAAAAAATGACCCAAAAAGAACTTGCCGATAAATTGGGCGTAAACAAATCTTACATTTCAAAAATAGAAAACGGAGTAATCAACCCGAGCGTAGGATTTTTCTATCGGATTATGAATGCGCTGGGGTTGAATGTGGAGATTACAAAAACAGTTGGATGATTATTGAACATTATAAACGTTAGCAAATAACCCCTCCGCTTCGCTCGTCCCCTTTGCTAAATGGGACAGTTGCGCAGGTGTTATATTTTATCTACTTGAAATAATTTGGAGCCCACAATTCTCCCCTTAAGATAAGGGGAGTACCGCGCAGCGGGGTGGGGTTACGAAAAAAATGTATTCTTCACAACACGAGCATAATCATCCGCTTCATCCTTTTCTTCTTAGGCGAATATCCCAAATAGTCGGTAATCTCCTGTTCGAGTTGTTTAATGGCTTTGTACAGATGTGTTTCCACGGTTCGGGGCGAAAGTTGCAGAATTTCGGCGGCTTGTTTGGCGGTAAGACCATTTTGCTTGATCATATTGAAAACCAATCGTTGCTGTTCGGGCAGGGCGTTGATGATGGAGAGAAGTTTTTCGGAAAGTTCGCGTTGTTCTATTTTATCATGCGGATTATCGTGTGTAGTTTTCTGAGCTTCCAATTGTTCTTCAATGGCTACGGTATAAGTTTTGTTTCGCAATATATTTAAACTTCTATTTTTAACAGAAACATATAAATACGTATTAGGATTATCAATAACAGGTAATTTGTCCCTATTTATCCAAATTGACACAAAAACATCCGAAACAATTTCTTCTGCCAAGTTTTTTTCAACCACAAAAGTTTGGGCAAAACTTACCAGTTTTACGTATTGCTGCCGAAATAAAGCATTGAAAGCATTTTGGTTTTCATTGCTTATTTCCAGAAAAAGATCTTTTGTATTATGATTTGCTTGTTGCAAAACAATTGGTTTATTGTAAAGACATACTAAACTCGAAAAATGCGTATCTCGTTTACGGTTTATTACAAAACAAAAGTACAATTTTAATAGAAAGCAGCAAATTTATATCTCTCCAACTCGTAACTATTGATTCAAATTAAACCTCAAACTCATTCCTGCACTTGTATTTGATGTTGAGTAGGCCGATGATGAAACCAATGGTGTATTGATTATCTTATCGAAAAAAGCACGTAGCGTAAGTGAACGGCTCAGGTCGTAATCGGCTGAAAACCGTATAGTGGTAGTTTTTAGTCCGCTGGTAGCTTGTGTGAAGTTGTCTTCTATTTTACGGATAAGCGCTTGCGTATTTTTGTGCGAAATATCTATACGAATATTTAAATCGTTGTTAAACTCAGACAGATTAGTGTTGCTTTGTTCCGTTTGAATAATGCGGGCAGTACGTGAACGACGACGATCGGATTTCATGGAATTGGAGCCAAAACCAATAATGCGGTTAAAATCGGGCCAGCGATAACCCAATCCAAAAACAATGTCGTTATCGTTTGTTTCTACAATTTGAAAGGAAGGAATATTAAGATTAAGCGATCGGGTACGATTGATGCGGAAATTCACTGTCATATTGTTAGTAAGAACGCCACGTGCCTCAATAAGTGGGCTGAAACTCTCGATTAAATTTACTGCCGAAATACTATAAGGCGACGATGGAATAGGTGCTCCGGAAAGTATATCGCGAATGTATCCTAAATCGGAGTTTTCGCTCATCGGCACCCAATTCAGAAACGACGAAAACGAACCCACTCGATATTGTGATACGTACTTGTGTGTCAGTATTATCGAACGGAAATTACTTCGCAATATCGGCAGCATTTGCAAAAGGTTATACGAAATATCCCAGTTGGGTAGAAGTGCCAATAAATTGGGAAATGCCGTTAAGCCGATTTTATCGGCATTTTGTCCGGTGTATGCTGCCAGAAAAGCCGGAATTAATACATCTGCCGAATTGGGATCCACATCGCCATTGGCGGTATTAAATGATTGATCGTGAAATGGTGTATCGGCAATAAAACCCCGATTAGGATATGTTGAATTTTGATACTTTTCACGCATTCGCTCGACTATTATTCCCCGATTTTCTAAAAACCGATTGAACGATGCCGAAACATAATTGTTGTGGGCAGTAGAGTTTTCAAAAGCCGAAGCTAGGGCAACGGTAGTTATCGCAAAACTTCCGCCGTAGAGTTTGGGTTTTCCATCAAACATGTAGCGGATTTCGGTACGCCGATTGTCTTCGTAGAGCGCGTTTAAATCGATTTTTAATCCCTTAAATGGCTCAATTGTAGCATCCACACGCAAATTTTTGGTTTGGTTATAGATTGCCGGCGATATATTGTTTTGGTTTTTTATTAACCAATTATTGGCATCGGCTCTTTCTAAGAAATGCTCTCCGCCATCAAAACCAAAGGCAAAAGCCAATCCGGGAATTAATCCGGCAGAAGTGTTAGACTGGCCAAAAAAATCGCCAATCATTGGACTAAAGCCCGGTATATCGCTTCTCGACTTATATCCGAAGTTTATATTTACGTTTCGCAGCATCATCAGTCCTCGTGCGGTGTATTGTACTATGTCGGTAAAAAAATTGCTTCGAGTTGAGTCGGATAAGCCGGTCGCATCAAACCGCTGATTGATTTTTTGAAGAAAACCGATTTTGTTGTACAATTGCACCAAATTTAGACGTGCGTTCATGGTGAGCGACATATCATTTTGCAGAAAATTTCCGATATTTTCATCGCGAATAAATGCTCCGCGTTCCCAACGATAACGTGAGTTATACGCTGCACTCGAATTTATCCAATCCAAAATAGGAATCTGCGCAAATGGAAGGGTATAGGTGACATCGGCATTTTGTTCGTAATTGAGCGGTTTACCTAAATTTTTGATACTTTGAATTACTGAATCTTTCCAGATTTCATAATCGTCTCTATTTAGTTTTTTGTTTACTTGCAAGTAGGGTTCTTCAATTTCGGCAATGGTTCCCGAACGAAATGACATTTTCAAATTTCGGGTTAGATCCCAGGTTATCGAAAAATCCCTATTCCAGGCAAAATTTTGACTAAATGTAAGCAATTGTTTCTGCGATTGGGTTTGCCCCGACATATAAG
This sequence comes from Bacteroidia bacterium, assembly GCA_030538215.1. Taxonomy (GTDB): domain Bacteria; phylum Bacteroidota; class Bacteroidia; order Bacteroidales; family Dysgonomonadaceae; genus Petrimonas. Next base: position 31,496 of record JAUNUM010000024.1, on the reverse strand, counting down.
CGTTTAAATCGCGTAACTGTGCCTCTTGATAGTTTCGCACCATATTGGAATTCAGACGAATATTGTTTGGCAAATAGTTGAGATTAATTGATTTAATAAGTTTTAGCCATCCCGAATTACTTTCAATGTTTTTAAATGGCTCAAACGGCTTTATAAAAGGCGTGTACGTGTAACTTACTTGTAATCGCTGGTTAATATTGTTGTTATACTCGGTTTCGGGATTGCGGTAATGATTTTGGTTGTAAGAATAGCTAAAACTAAAGTTTGTGGGATCGTAAGGCATTGGATTTTCACTTTTAATATCCACTTTTACATTATTCAAGCTCAGGCTTTTGGTTGTAGTTTGTGTAACAGCCAAATTATTAATAGAGTCTTTCTCTTGGTTACTCTGTGTGTTTTTTAGTGATTCGGAAAGCAGTATATCTTGATCCAATGGATCGTATTTGGGTGCGGTAGTTTGGTTGGAATATGAATAATAAAACGGTGCTAAAATTTTAGCCTGAGCAGGTAAAAAACGCCCTAAATCCATGTTTAGCGATACATCAACGGAAGAATAATCATCGTTGCGGCGCTGCAATAAACTTTGATCAATTGCTCCAAATCCGGCTGTTTCTTTTCGTCCTGAAAAATTTACCGTTCCAATATCCGAAAGGGCAAGTTGTACATTTCCTTGTACTGCCCAACCACCTTTCTCGTCAAATTCACTTAGTCGGAGCTCGTTTATCCACACTTCTGCCGATTTATTGCTATTGGCATTGTTTCGCACACCAATCATCAATATTTTCGCTTCGGCCAGCGAAGGATTCCCAACAATAGTCATTCGATTTCCCGATTTTTCCGGATCGGGTTGTGAATAGGGAGTTAGATAAGTTATGCTGCTTTGACGTCGCTTTTCAGCATTACGTTTCAGCTTTAATTCTGTCAGGTTTTTAAGCGGAAAATCAAACATATTTTCGGGTTTCCAAACCGCTTCCTGATCGGCTGGAATACGTGTACTGTAACGTCCGGCAGGCGTAAGTTGAAGTGGAATTTCGTATTCGTAATAATTGTTTCGATAATCTGATCCAATGCGCAGGAAAATGCTCATTTGGCCGTCTTGCAGGTTAGTGGCGTTAGTTGCTAATTCCTCGGCATGTACAAACATTTGCAAGCGTTTATAACGTCGTAAATCGTACATCGTATTTTTATAAATCGATCGCGAATCACCCGGATCAAGATTGCTGATTTTCATTGTAATAGCTTGTTCGTTTTGCTGACGAAGTTGTGGCTGAGCGGGATCGAGAATACGAGTTACACCAGGCGGAAGAACGTAATTTACAGGAGTTCGGTCGCTGTTTTCTTCGATATTTACGGTTGATATTTCCAGTTTGCCTAATCCCGAAACGGCGCCGCCCGATTGAAGACTTTGCATATATGAACGCCATTCGCTTCGAACGAGTTCCAGTGTGGCAAAGCGTAGAAAAATAGGTTTTTCGAAACCGGCTAAAAACATCCGCATAAACCGAATATTGTTGAATCCTTGGATATTACCGATACGAGATTCGAAATCGCGAATAGGAATTTTAAACTGATACCAATTCACCTTTCCCGTTTTTCCATTGCGGAGTGAAACAGCCACTTCACGCTTATCAACGATATGATTAGTACCCACTTTCATATTTTCAGGGCGAAGTTGTACTTTATATTGATAATATGATTCGTTCTCATTCAGTGTGTTATCATTGTCTATATCTTCTACGTCGGGTGTGGTGCGTGAGGCGGTAGAATAGCGTTGTGCTTCTTCGGGAGCGAGCGAATTACCTTCAGTTCCGTTGTAATATTTGTATCGGTTTAAAATACTTAGTTCTGCACGATCTTGTTCGTCGCCGCGATAATGACGAAAGTTATCGCCCGATGGGTCATTCAACGGAGAATGGTTGTCGGCTTGCATACGCGATAAAGCATCGGGTGAAAGTTTGGCTGAGAAATTATTTAAAAAGGTGGAGTAGGTGGGAAATGCTTTTTCTTCTTGAGTACTCAATCCGTTTAATCCTACGTCTTGAATGCGTCGAGACTCATTTCCCAATGAATTATCGAACGCATAAACAGTAGATTGCCGCAACGGATATTTTCCCCAAACACTAAATCCCACAGCCGATTCGTCACCGTTGACGGGCAATCCATTTTCGAAAAACTTCTTTCCGTCTTTCAACACATCCTCCGAAATTTCACCCAAATTGAAGTATAAATCACCACCGCGAGAAGTTCCAAGTGTATCGTTTACAAACGGATCCATTAGCCAAAACTCAAGATATTCGATGTTTGCCGCTTCAAAATTGCGGGTATCCATTCGTCGTGTAATTCCCCCCCAACGATTTCGTGGATTAAGCAGTTTTCCATCGGAATCGATATTTGTATCTAAGTTATATGGACCGCGCTCATCAGGGTAAAATGAGAGATTTAGCGTTGGAATCGTAGGCGGTTCTCCATGCATCGCTTCCTTATTGGGATAAATTTCACGTTCGTAAACTTCTCGAACCAAATGATCGGATAATTGCTCTTTATCGTTCTTAATATGTGCCGGTGTGAGTGAAGAATTGCGTCGTGTAAACAATCCATCGATATAAAACCAAGCTAATTGAGCACGATTTTTTCCGTAATCAATATTGTTTGATAAGGCCGCTTCGGGAAACAATCCACTGGAAGTGTTATTGAGCGGTGTGGAAGCGAGCGACCAATTGTAAGGCGAGCGGAGGTCGATGCCTGATGTGGATGTTTCAAAATCATCGAGATAAGAATATCCACCGGTATATTTATTTTTATAATGTCCGGGAATCATATGTGCAAACTCCAGATTTGCACTGAGTTGAGATGGAGCAGTTGCTTCCACAAAGGGTAACATATCGAGTAAGTTTGTGAGCGCGTAAGACTCTTTTTTAAACGATGTATTTAGCCCCCAAAGCGTATTTTTAACCGATTCATCGCCAAAGGCGGTTTTCGTAGTGAGCGGTTTTTCGTAATAGTGCATAATGGTGGCGCCCAAGGTGAAGTTTTTTGAGAAATCGTAAGCCAGATTTAATCCCATTAATGTTTTTCGCTGCATGTTGAACAGCGATTGATTTTCGAGTGACACATTCACAGGTGTTCTCGCATCTAAAATAGCTTGATTTATAATGCTTACCGTTCCCGAAATATAATCTACCGTATAATCGGTTCCTTCGGTAAGCGTAACGCCGCCAGCCGTTACCCGCACGGAACCGCGAGCTACATTCATCGCGTTTAAATTTATGTCGGAACCGGAGCTTCCGCGATATTCGCCCGAAATCCGAAATTTATTTTTTTCGGCAATTTGACGGGCAACTGTTAGCGTGGAGTCATAAAGCTGTTGGAAAACATACTTATCGGCTATGGCATCGTTGCCGATTTTTTTTCGTAAGTGCGACCCAAAAGGTTCTACTACCGGAAAAATAATGCGCCCATTTTGAGTCATTACGGTATAGCCGTCGATAAAATCGAAAATCCCATCGGGATACGGATCGTTCTTTGAATTTAGGTTATCCAAATTCATCACTTTGAGCAGTAATTCGTTGCGGATATCGCCATCAGGAATGTAATTCAAATAAACACCCGTTGTGTCGCTTTGGTATGTGATATTGAGTTTAAATCGGTCTCGTTGAATGTTGTGTGCGCCATAACCTAAAGCGTAAATATTTTTCATCATCAAATGCCACGTGTATGCTTGCGGAGAAAGTGAAACAGGTTTGAGCAGTTTTAGAAATAATGCACCGCTTTGATTTGTTTTTGCAGTAACATCATTAGAAAATTCACCTACCTGATACACTTTTCCATTGTAGGTGTATTCAAAGGCTACTGCCAGCACTTCGTCTGCTTGGAGTGGCGCCTGTAGCGATATATAACCCAATTGCGGCTGAAAAGTGTATTCCGATGAACTTAGCAAGCGCGCGTTTTCAATTTTCTCGTAATCGCGTCCGATAATTACGTTTGTCGGAAAAGTATTGGCACTTTGGCTGATATCGCGTGCGGTAGCATAAGTAGAAATCAGTTGTTGATAAAGTGTATTGGCTTCGTTATAAGGAACCGATTCTGAGCCGGAAGGCTGCCAAAGCGGATTGTGAATAGTGCTGTGTTCTGCCAAATCGGCAAATGCGAGGATATTGCGGGCTAAGTCGTAATTACTTCGTTTATTGGTAATCCACACTTCAACGCGTGTTATTAAAACTGCCGATTGAATATAGGGTAGCTTAGATAGTGCTTGATTGTAATTATCTCTAAAATAATAACTTAAAAAGAAATGGCGATTTTCGTCGTATTGGTCGGCGGTGATCTCAAAAGGCGTGGTTTGTACGCCACCGCGTGAATTTACAGTTTTCGATTCCGATTCCTGTTGAGATAGAATGGTATTTACTCGCAGTTTACCAAATTGCAAATCGGATTTTATTCCAAAAAGTGCTGCACCACCGTTGATAAGTGAGTTTCCGGTGGTCATACTCACGTTTCCCGCTTCTATATTTTTGATGATTTCGTCTTCGTCGCCCTGATAAGCCAATTTGATACGTTTAGCATCAAAATCGAACATGGCGTCGTTGTTGTAATTCATCCCAAAATTAATTTTATTACCCACTTTGGCATTTACATTCAGTTGAATTTGTGGCTTTACGTCAAACGTGTTGCGGCTTCGGGCACGTTCGGGCAGAGTGGGGTTGTTGGTTACGTTTCTTTTTATTCCCATTGAGAGTTCTACTGAACCTTGCGTGGTAATCTGCACGCCACCGGGACCAAAAATATCTTCGAGTAAATTGTTGCTTTTTCGAATATTGAAGAGCGAAAATGATGAAGCTTTTGGCTCGGATTCTGTTTCTTCACGAATAGCATTTCGAGCTTTAAAATAGCTGTTATTCAATTTTTTTTGAGTGTACTCCATGTATTCTGCCGGCGACATGGTGAAAGGAATTCCGATAACTGTATCTCCAATTTTGTTTTGAAAAATATATCGATTGGTTTTGTAATCGTAAACTACCTCGGTGCGGATATTTGACGGTGTTTTTAAATCGATGGGCGATTTTTTATTCAAATCTTCTGTCGTTTCCACCGTTGTTTTCTGTACCGGAAATCGTGTCTTTGTGGTATCCTGTTGGGCAAAAGAAGCCTGTATTCCACTCAAAATGAGTAGAATGATGAAAGAGAGGTTATATAGTGCTGTTTTTTTCAACCTGACTTTATATCCAAATCGTAATTCTAAAATCGTAGATTATAAATTGATCTACATTCTTTTCAATGCCTCTTTAATAATGGCTTCCACCGGTAACGATGGCGATTCTTTTACAATTTTTGCCACTACTTTTTCGGAGTTCGGCTTTGAAAATCCCAGCATTATTAACGCCGAAATAGCTTCTTGTCCAACTCCTGCAACAAACATTGCTGCCGGAACTTTCACGGTTGAGCCGTCTTCGGTGTATTTAATTTTATCTTTCAAATCGATAATAATCCGTTGAGCGGTTTTTGCTCCAATTCCTTTCACCGATTGAAGTACGGCAGCATTTTCCGATGCAATCACCGATTCCAATTCTCGTGAATTGAGCGATGACAAAATCATCCTCCCCGTGCTTGGTCCCACGCCAGAAACACTGATAAGATGCAGGAAAATTTCGCGTTCGTGTTTATCGGCAAAGCCGAAAAGAACATACGCGTCTTCACGAATAGCCTCGTGGATAAAAAGTTTAGTTGATTTTTGACCGCTAAGCGCGCTGTACGTGTTTAACGAAATATTTGCAAAATAGCCCACGCCGCCGCACTCAATTGTAACCGAAGCAGGTGTTAATTCGGTAATTTCGCCTTTGAGATAATCAATCATAAATAAAAAAATTGTAACGTTACTTGTTTCATCAAATATAACGCAAGTTTTGGGTAAAACGTATAAATTATGGTGTAAAAAAAGCCTTGGTAGCTTTTTTTGATGGTAGTTGTAGATTTAAGTTCGATAAAAAGTTGATTACTTTTAGGTTTTTTTCTTTCCGATAAACCTAATTACTTTTCCGATACCATTATGTCCGCTTCCTTCGGCAAGATCTACTTCGGTTTCAATTAATTCGATAGCTTCAAAGTTGAAAAAATCGTTTTGAATCATCTCTTTGGTGTATAGCATTTCTATGTTTCTCGGTCCACCAATATTGGGATTTGCATTTTGATATTCAATATGTTGCTTGCTGAAGCCTTCTACGATAATAAAGCCGCCGGGATTTATCAGATTGCCAATCAATCGGTGATACCTTGAACGCAACTGTGGCGCAAAATGGGCATAAATAAGCGCAGCGACATCAAATTTTTCATTAATAAGCGGTAACTCAGGAAATTCACCCACCTGATAATCGATTTTCACACCAACTTTCTCCGCCAGTTTTTCAGCTTTGTTTTTTCCTTCTACGCTTTGATCGAAAGCTACCGCTTCAAGGCCTTTTTGAGCGGCGTAAACAGCATTTCTGCCTTCACCTTCAGCCGGTAAAAGTATCTTTCCCGATGGAAGAAAAGTATCTATTGCATACTTGAAATATTTATTCGGATATTCGCCGTAAATATACTCATTTACAGCATATTTGTTGTTCCACATTTCTTTCATTCCACTTCTTTTGTTAGTTCTTCCAATGCATAAATCAATCGGGTTTGAGCATTTTCTTGCGATCCGAAAATCGAACGATTTACATTGCCTTCACTATCCATTAAAATCCAGTGCGGAGTGCCTTCACATTCAAATTTTTCGTAATTTGTTTTTTCGATATCGAAATAAATAGGGAATGGCAACTCTTTGTTGGTAAATATATTGATGATATCGTCTTTGGTAACTATCTCTTTTCCAAATAAAGTATGTATAGCTACAACATTAAGACTCTTAAATTCTTGCAAGTAATCGAAAGCCAGTGGAATGGCTCTGCCCACGCACCCCAGGCATTGAATATTGAAAAACAAGATTAACAAAGGTTTTCCATGATAAATATCTATTAAATTTACCGTTTTTCCGTCAAGTGATTTTACTGTGATTTTTTCTGCGTTCATTATATTTGTAACTTGTTTTATTCCAACATCTTTATCAACTGCAACAAAGCCATATTGGTTGTTCTGTTAATATTTTCTTCGCGTGAAGTGCCAAACTGGTACTTTTGTGTCAAAATTTTATCTTTCACTTTAGTACAAATCCAAACTGTTCCCACCGGTTTGTCAGGTGTTCCGCCATCGGGTCCGGCAATGCCGGAAACAGCGATGGAGCAATCGGTTTTCAGTTTTTTCGATACACTTTGTGCCATTTGTTCGACAACTTCTCGACTAACTGCGCCATATTTATCAATAATCTCAGAGTCAATATTGAGAATATCGGATTTTACCTGATTCGCATAAGAAACAATACTTCCCTTGAAATAGTTCGATGCACCCGAAATAAGTGTAATTTGATGCGCTATATTTCCGCCCGTACAGCTCTCGGCCGTAGATATGGAAAGTTTTTTGCTTCGCAATTTTTCGCCTAAAATGGTTTCGAGTGGTTTGTCGCTTTCGTCAATCAGTACGTCTTTTACAAGTTGTTTTAATTGCTCTTTTCGGGCTTCCATTTCGGGAGCGTTTTCTGCTCCCCAAGCCGATAATCGTAAACGAATTAATCCGTAGGATGGGAGATAGGCAAGTGAAAATTTTTGAGACAGCTGTTCTTCAAAATCACTTAATCGGATGGCTAATGCCGATTCTGTAATCCCTGATATTAGAAGCGAAGATTTCAAGTAATCAATTGATTGAAACTGTTTCCTCAATCTTGGAATAATTTCATCACTCATTACCGTTTTCATTTCAAAAGGCACGCCGGGCATTGAAACCAGTACCTTATTGTTTTGCTCAAACCAAAGAACGGGCGCCGTACCTACTATATTTTGAATCACGGTACAATTTTTTGGAACAAATGCCTGATTTCGTGTTAATTCATTCAATGCATAATTTTTGTGTGCAAAAATGCGATTGATGTTTTCCAGAACACTATCATCGAAAACCAAATCGGTATTGAAATAGTTGCAAAGTGTAGTTTTGGTAATATCGTCTTTTGTGGGACCAACTCCTCCTGTCATCAGCACCACATCGGCTCTTGAAAAAGCTGTATCTAATGCTTGACAAATATCCTTTGTACAGTCACCCACAGTTGTAATTGCGATAATTTCAAATCCTGCTTTCGTTAATTGAGCAGCCATCCATGCGGAATTAGTATCTATAATCTGTCCAATAAGGATTTCATTGCCTACGGGAATAATTTCAATCTTCACTTTTTTCAATTTTGTACAAAATTAATCTTTCAAAACCAATTTATAGAAAATATCTCAATTTAATTTTTGTAATCCAATGAATTGTTATATCTTTGCATTCCGAAAATTCAGAGCAACAAAAAATAAAACAAACATATAACAATGAAAAAAGAAATACATCCAAGCAATTATCGCCCGGTAGTTTTCAAAGATATGTCGAACGATGAAGTTTTTATTTCACGTTCAACCATTAACGCAAAGGAAACCATTGAAATTGACGGTGTTACTTATCCTTTGGTAAAACTTGAGATTACCAGTTCATCGCATCCGTTCTACACCGGAAAACAAAAATTGGTGGATACGGCAGGTCGCGTTGACAAATTTATGAGTCGCTACGGAGATCGTAAGAAAAAATAATTTTTCTACGAACAGAAATAAAAAACGATGACTTTCAAAAGAAAGTCATCGTTTTTTATTTCCTTCTTCCTTCCTCATTTATAAAAATAACTCAAAAAGAAAAGCATATTGTCTAAACCACGTTAAATAATAGCAAATTATAATACTTTTAAGTACAACTATAAGAAGAGGTTTGATAAAATTAATAATTTTGCTCCTCAAACTATTAATCTTTCATTGTAAAATATTGAATGAAAAAACTAGTATGCTCTATTTTCTTTTTGTTATTTATTGCGCCAATCGGTGCTCAGCATTTGAAAGGAACCATCGTTAACAAGAAAGGAGAACCCATTCCTAATTCCACTATTTATATTTACGAAGTTCTTCGTGGTGTTGCCGCCGACGATTTAGGACAGTTTCAAACTGCCTTACAACCAGGCAAATACACTTGCGAATTTCGATCATTGGGTTATGAAACTCAAAAAAAAGTTATCAATATGGGTAATAGTGATTTATCCGTAAATATTGAGTTGCAAGAGAAATCGTATGTGTTAAATGAAGTAATTGTGTACCCCGACGGAGAAGATCCCGCTTATCGGATTATGCGAAAAGCCATTGCTTATGCTCCTTATCATCAATACCAAGTGAAAAAATACACATCGGAAGCATACATAAAAGGCAGTCTTACGATTGACAAAATTCCCGCTATTTTCAAACGTGCAATGAAAGTGAATGGCGGTAATTTCGATTTTAATTCGCTCATTGGCAAGTCATTGTTATTAGAATCAAAAAGCGAAATAAACTTCACGTCTCCCGAAACATACAACCAAAAGGTATTAGCGCTAAAAACCTCAATACCAAAAGAATTCAATGTGTCTAAAGGGCTAAGCATAATGACATCAAGTATTTATAATGCCAAATTGGATGACAGAATTTCACCACTTTCGCCGGGTGCGTTCAGACTGTATGCTTTTAAGCTGGAAAATGTTGATTATAAAGACGATATTATAGTAAATAAAATAAAAGTAACTCCCCGAAAGAAAAATCCCAAACTTTTCTCGGGCTATCTTTATATTTTGGAAAATACATGGAATGTTTATATTGCCGATTTAGTAGCCAGCGAATTAGGCACTTCGTTGCATTACAGAATAAACTATCATCCGGTAAAATCATTTATTTACTTACCAACAACTTACGATGTTTCTATGAAAATGAACACGATGGGCGTAAAGGGCTCAGGAAGATACTTTGCTTCTATAAAATACAATACTGTAGAAATTGACGAAAACCGTAAGCCGTCGGCAATAGCTCAAAAAAATATCGAAGCAATGGTTTCTGAGAAGCCGGCAACACCCAAGCAACAAAAAATATTTTCAGAAATAGAAAAGCTCTCGCAAAAAGAGAATTTAAGCACGAAAGATGCTTATAAGATGTCGAAATTAATGAGTAAGGCAACGGAACCGGAAGAGGTGAAAAAACAACGTGAGTCGATTGAAATTAAGGACATTGAAAATGTAAAAATGGAAGTGGACACCTTGGCGTTAAAACGAGATTCAACTTATTGGGCTTCGGTTCGTGAGCTGCCGCTTCATGAAGATGAGATAAAAAGTTATCAGGTTAGTGATTCTATTGCCGCTACCGATTCAACCGGTACGAATAACAAAAAAGATGGAGTGGTTTTATCTATTGACGACAACCCTAAAACGGTTTTCGGAAGAATTACGCAGGGAGGAAGATGGAAGATAAACGAGAAAATGTCGCTGCGCTACGGAGGTCTGCTCGGCGTGATGAAAGAATATAACTTTGTGGATGGTTTTTGGTTGGGGCAGTCGTTGACTTATAATTATAACATTGATAAGGTAAGAAGTTTTTCTATTTCTCCATCGGTTTATTATGCCACAGCAAGAAAAGAGATATTATGGCATGCTTCCACATCGTTGAATTATGCACCAATGCGACTTGGAAGATTTTATCTTTCGGCAGGTCATCTTTCGCGCGATGTAAACAGCGAAAACGGAGAGTCAAGATTAATGAATACGTTGGTTGCAATAGATTTCGGACAAAACTTCATTCGTTTTTACGACAGTCGATATGTTAAAGCCGAAAATTACATCGATATTGTTAATGGATTACATTTGTACACGGGTGCTGAAATAGATAAACGTTCTGCTTTAAGCAATCGCACTTCATATAACTTTGCAGGCAAAGCCATTGCAGAAAATATTCCTTCCGATGCCGTTTCATATCCCAATCACACGGCAACAAACATTATTCTGGGATTGTCTTACACGCCTTTTTATCGCTATCGCGTGCGGAATGGCAGAAAATGGTATGAGGAGAGCAAGTATCCCACTTTTTCGATCGCATATAAAAAAGGATTTAATTTGTTTGGCAATAATCCTGCACCATCGTATGATAGGCTTTCTTTTTCGGTTTCTCAGAATATAAAACTCTCTCCCTTTGAAGAGATGGATTATATGTTTTCGAGCGGAGTGTTTTTATCATCCAAAAAATTGTATTTCAACGATTTTAAATACTTCAACAACAAGCGGATGTTGTTTTCACCATCCAATTTTCACCGAAGTTTTAACCTGTTACCTGCTTATCATTCTTCTCAAAAATGGTGGATGGAAGGACATTTAAATTTTCAATCGCAATATCTGTTATTCAAAAATTTACCGTTTTTACAGCACTTTTATTTCGATGAAGCTGTTCATTTGAAAGGATTAATGACGGAAACCAAGCAATTTTATCTCGAAGGCGGTTATTCCATTGGATTTCTTGGATTGGGCAGGGTAGGAGTTTTTACCAATTTTATTGATAAAAAGTTCGATAGCTTCGGTGTTAGAATTAGTTATCCCATGTGGAATATTTTTGAAAGGCCGCTAAAATAAACTTTTATTATGTAAATTTGTATTTCTAAATAAGATAGTTGATAATGAAAAAATACTTCTTCACTATAATTCTTGTAACGTTATCGGTTTTTGCAAATGCTCAAATACAATTGAGCGATAGTTCAAAAGTTAGCTTGCTGACAGCATCTGCTTGGTATGGAGCTGTTTATGCGTATTATGGGCACACGGCAATTTTGGTGCAGGATGACTCTATAGGATTGGATGCAGTATTTAATTACGGCTATTTCGATATGTCGAAACCCAACTTTATGTGGCATTTCATGCGTGGAGAAACGGATTACGTATTGGGTGTTACGCCAATGAATCAGTTTATGAGAGAATATGGGCAGCAGGGCAGGGAAGTTATTGAACAGGAATTGAATTTAACTTTTGCTGAAAAACAAGAACTTTTTGATGCACTTTATATCAATTCATTACCTGAAAATAAGGAATATAGATATAACTTTTTCTACGACAATTGTGCTACTCGTCCACGCGATATGATTGAGAAATTTACCGGCGGAACCATTAAGTATCCACCTACAGCGAAAGAACAAACCTTTCGTGACCTTGTACACGAATGCTTAATACCTTATCCATGGAGCAAATTTGGAATTGATTTGGTTATTGGTTCCGATGCCGATAAACCGATTGATGTGCGACAAAAAATGTTTATACCTGCATACCTGATGAATTCGTTTGAAGACGCAATCATCGTAAAAAATGATACTTTAAACTATCCGCTCGTAAAAAAAACGACAACAGTACTATCCATTGATAATCAGTTAAAAACAGGATATGAAACGGGCATTTTTTCTCCAATTATTATAGCACTTGCTTTGCTTTTTATTACTATTCTTGTCTGTATCTTTCAGCTGATAACATTAAACAAATCATTGCTGCCGAAAATTTATGATACATTACTTTTTGGTGTTGCCGGAATTGGAGGAGCTATTATTTTTATTTTGATGTATTTCTCGGAACATCCTGCTACCAATCCCAATTGGAATGCTGTTTGGTTAAATATTTTCGCACTTATTTTCGCCATTTTATTTTGGGTAAAACCCCTGAAAAATGTGGTAAATATCTATCATTTTATTAACTTTGCAGTCTTAACGCTCTTTTTGCTTCTTTGGTGGTTTATTCCACAGCAGTTACCACTTGCAACTATTCCATTTTCAATGAGTTTATGGATTCGTTCAGGAGTAAATGTGTTGGTATCACGAAAAAGAAAAATAAGTAACAAACGGTATGTTTCTTCGAAATATATGAAAGCAGGGTGGGGACAATAAACTTTTGCACGGTTTTTGCATAGTTTATACTAAATGGATAGATAAAATAACTCAATGATTAAAATATTATCATCTCTTGTCGTTCTTTTTTCGATAGCTTCTCTTAGTGCTCAAGACACACAAACAACTCCTAAGTTGGTTGTGGGAATCACTATCGATCAGTTGCGAGGCGATTATCTGGAGATGTTTCAACATACTTTTGGAGAAAAAGGATTTAAAAAGTTGTTGAATGAAGGATTGGTTTATGCTGATTTGGAATTCAACTTTCCATATCTTGATCGTGCTTCTACAATTACTACCATTTTCACGGGTGCAAATCCTGCTTATCACGGAATTATCGGAGAAAACAAGTTTATCCTGAATGAGAATCGGGAAGTTTCTTCGTTTTTCGATAATAATTATTCCGGAAGCTTCACCACCGATCGTTATTCTCCGTTACCTGTAAAGGTTTCCACCATTGCAGATGAATTAAAAATCGCCTCCGGCGGACAATCGGATGTTTTTGCTTTTGCACCACACGCTTCTCAAGCGCTTGTTTCGGGCGGACATGCAGCCAGTGGCGCTTTTTGGGTGGAAGACTTGACAGGAAATTGGGCTACAAGCGCTTATTATAAAACCCGACAACCCATAGTTGAACAACACAATCGTGCACCGGAAGCACTGAACAGGAAAATCGGCTCTATCACTTGGCGTCCTGCCATTGATATATCGAATTACAAAGCATTTCCGTACACCAAAAATCTTTACAATTTTCAGCACTATTTTGGTGTGGAAAAGAAAAATCACGTACGATTACTAAAGCAATCACCGTATGTAAATACAGAAATTCGTGAAATTGCCGAAAAAGTATTGAAATCCAGCTCATTAGGGAAACGTCAAAATCCCGATTTTCTCGCACTTACTTTTTATGCAGGTAATTTTGAAAATTCACTTGACAAGAATTATTCCGTTGAAATTCAAGATACATACTACCGTTTAGATCAAGAAATAGGGAAACTGTTAGATGCCATCGATTCAGCCGTAGGCTTACAGAACGCGTTAATTTTTGTGGCTTCCACCGGATATTTCAACGAACAGGAAATCCATCCTTCGGATATGGTAATATCGGGTGGTGATTTTTATCCCGACAGAAGTATTGCATTGCTCAATATGTATTTGATGGCTATTTACGGTCGTGAGCAATGGATAAGCAAATATTACAACCAGCAGCTGTTTTTCAATCGAAAACTTATCGAAGATAGGAAAATAAACTTTGTGGAGTTCCAGCAAAAAGCCGCTGAATTTTTGGTACAATCATCGGGAATACAGGATGTTATCACATCGCATCAGATGCTGCACGGCGCTTATAACCAAAATGTACAACATTATAGAAATGGTTTCTATAAAGGCATTTCGGGTGACTTGTATTTGGAATTACAACCCGGTTGGAAGGTCGTTTTCGAAAATGATCCGAATAATAATGCCCGCGTACGCGACAATGCTGTTCATGCACCGGTTATCTTTTTTGGAAACAATATTAAACCACAAAAGATATATCGAGTAATCGATGCTACAGAAATTGCCCCAAGTGTTTCTCACCGGTTACGAGTTCGCGCACCCAATGCTGCAAAAGCAAATATTTTGGAGGAGTTATTTTAAAACCCCTAAATCCCCTGAAGGGGACTTTCTAACAGGGAATCAATGTATCGACAATAATAAAAAATAGCCCTTGAGCTCTCCGTCAGCTGACGGACTTGGGGGTAACAAACAAAAAATAATCATGGGATTTAATAAATTTATAAGTAAAATATTTGGTAATAAGGCGCAAAGGGACTTAAACGAGATAAATCCGGTTGTGAACACGATAAAGGAAGTTTATCCTAAAATCGAAAAATTATCAAACGACGAGTTACGTGCAAAAACCAAAGAACTCGAAAAGAGAATAGAAGAATATGTTGCCGAAGATAATGCTCGCATCGCGGAGTTGAAAGCCGGCATGGAAGAAGTGGAACTGGAAAAACGCGAATCGGTTTGGAACGAAATAGATAAGATTGAAAAAGAAATCACTTCAAAATTAGGAAAAGTACTATCGGAAATTCTTCCCGAAGCATTTTCCATCGTAAAAGAAACAGCCCGTAGATTTAAGGAAAACCCTGAAACTGTGGTTACTGCCACCGATTTTGACCGGGATTTAGCTGCCAAACACGATTTTGTTCGCATCGAAGGCAATAAAGCTATTTACCTAAACCATTGGGTTGCCGGTGGCAACGAAATAATCTGGGATATGGTGCACTACGACGTACAATTATTTGGTGGTGTGGTACTTCATCAGGGTAAAATTGCCGAAATGGCAACCGGTGAAGGAAAAACGCTGGTGGCAACACTTCCCGTATTCCTTAATGCGCTTACACACAGAGGTGTTCATGTGGTTACTGTAAACGATTACTTGTCGAAACGTGACTCGGAATGGATGGGGCCGATTTACATGTTTCACGGTTTGTCGGTAGATTGTATCGATAAACATGAACCCAATTCCGATAATCGCCGCAAGGCTTACGAAGCAGATATTACTTTTGGTACGAACAACGAATTTGGTTTTGATTATCTGCGTGATAATATGGCTGTTTCGCCAAAAGATTTGGTGCAACGCATTCACAATTATGCTATTGTGGACGAGGTTGACTCTGTGTTAATCGATGATGCCCGTACGCCATTGATTATTTCGGGTCCCGTTCCAAAAGGAGATGATCAGTTATTTGATCTTTTCCGTCCACGTGTGGAGCAAGTGGTAAAAGCGCAACGCGAATTTACCACACGATTGCTTGCCGATGCAAGAGCTAAAATGGCATCGGGAGACAAAAAAGAGCAGGAAGAAGGCGCCCTGTTGCTTTTCCGTTCTTATAAAGGTATGCCTAAATATAAACCACTTATTAAATATTTGAGTGAGCAGGGCATAAAAGCTGCTATGTTAAAAACCGAAGAGTTTTACATGCAGGAGCAGTCGCGCAATATGCACATCGCTACCGATCCGTTGTATTTTGTTATTGACGAAAAGCAAAATAGCATTGAGTTAACCGACAAAGGTATCGACTTACTAACCGGAAAATCGGACGACCCACATTTCTTTGTTTTACCCGACATTGCTTCGCAACTTGCCGAACTCGAAAATCTTCCGTTGACCGATGAAGAAAAAGCGGCAAAAAAAGATGAACTTTTACAAAACTATGCCATAAAATCGGAGCGTGTACATACGGTAAATCAGCTTCTTAAAGCATACACACTTTTCGAAAAAGATGATGAATACGTGGTTATCGACAACAAAGTTAAAATTGTTGATGAGCAAACCGGCCGTATTATGGAAGGGCGTCGTTATTCCGACGGTTTGCACCAGGCAATTGAAGCCAAAGAGCACGTGAAAGTAGAAGCTGCTACACAAACTTTTGCCACTATTACGTTGCAAAACTATTTCAGGATGTACAATAAACTGGCAGGGATGACCGGTACAGCCGAAACGGAAGCAGGTGAGTTGTGGGATATCTACAAATTAGACGTAGTTGTAATTCCGACCAACAGACCGATTGTTCGTAACGACATGAATGACCGTATTTATAAAACTAAACGAGAAAAATATACGGCGGTTATCGATGAAATAGAAGCTACTATCTCCAAGGGCCGCCCGGTTTTGGTGGGAACAACTTCGGTGGAAATTTCAGAATTGTTGAGCAGAATGCTCACGCTTCGCAAAATAAAGCATAACGTATTGAATGCCAAACTCCACCAGCGAGAAGCAGAAATTGTTGCTAATGCCGGACAACAGGGAATGGTAACTATTGCAACCAATATGGCGGGTCGTGGAACCGATATTAAACTTACATCAGAAGTGAAAGATGCCGGTGGTTTGGCCATTATTGGCACGGAGCGGCACGAAAGCCGTCGTGTTGATCGTCAGTTGCGCGGACGTGCGGGCCGTCAAGGAGATCCGGGATCATCAGTTTTCTTTGTATCGCTCGAAGACGATTTGATGCGTTTGTTTGCTACCGAAAGAATTGCCGGATTGATGGACAGAATGGGTTTCAAAGAAGGTGATATGCTTGAGCACGATATGCTGAACAAATCGGTGGAGCGTGCACAGAAAAAAGTGGAAGAAAACAACTTCGGGATCCGTAAACGTTTGTTGGAATATGACGACGTAATGAACTCACAACGTGAAGTTATCTATAAACGCCGTCGGAATGCATTGATGGGTGATCGTATTGATATAGATGTTACAAATATGATTACAGAAACGGCAAAGAACGTTGTTGAGCACAATGAAGACGATTATGAGAACATGAAATTCGATCTTTTCCGTGTAATGGCAGTTGAAATACCTTTCTCCGAAGAAGAAATGAAGGATATGAAAACTGATTCACAAACGGAAAAAGTGGTTGAAAAAGCGATTTCGGGATTCAAACGCAAAACCGATCGACTGGCAGAAATTGCGCAGCCGGTTATCAAAGATGTTTACGAGAAACAAGGCGCCATGTACGAAAATATTCTTATCCCCATTTCCGATGGAAAAAGAGTATATAATATCGCCACAAACTTAAAAGAAGCATATGAGTCGGGCTCCAAAGCGCTGGTTAAAGCTTTCGAAAAATCGATTTTACTGCATACCATTGACGAAGATTGGAAGGAGCATTTGCGAGAGATGGACGAATTGCGTCACTCGGTGCAAAATGCTAGCTACGAACAAAAAGATCCATTGCTGATTTACAAACTTGAGTCGTTCAATCTCTTTAAAGTGATGGTTAACGACATCAACTCTAAAGCAGTTTCTGTTTTAATGCGCGGACAAATACCTGTTCAGGATACGCAAAACGTTCGCCAAGCTGCACCGGAGCAAAAAACCGATTACAGCAAGTATCGAACTCAAAAAGACGATGCAGAAAGTGCTGTGCAACCTTCAACTAATGGCGCTCCTCAACAAGAGCCGCGTAAGCTTGCACCCGTGCGCGTTGAGAAGAAAGTGGGAAGAAATGACCCGTGCCCTTGCGGTAGTGGAAAGAAATTCAAAAACTGCCACGGACAAGGTACTTAATATCCAAATAGCGAAATAAATAACCCGAAGAAAATTCAACTTTCTTCGGGTTATTTTTTCGAAAAAAAAGTCATTTACAAGAAACAATAAAAAACCTTAATTAAAGCCGGAATTAAACTATTTTTTCCTCTGAATTCTTTTGTTAAATCATGAAAAATTCGTACCTTAGTACGTTATTTTAAAAGAAGAGAGGATTGTATTCATCATTCTGTTTTACAGCTAAATGGAGAATATATCTAAAGAAAAAAATCACATTTAAGTATGATTGATCAAGAAGACAGAGTAATTAAGATTAATATCGAGGATGAAATGAAGTCGGCGTACATCGACTATTCGATGTCCGTTATCGTATCGCGTGCATTACCTGATGTTCGCGATGGTTTTAAACCCGTTCACAGACGTATTCTTTTCGGAATGTCAGAATTAGGAAACTATTCCGACAGACCACATAAAAAATCGGCAAGAATTGTAGGGGAAGTGCTTGGTAAATACCATCCACATGGCGATTCATCAGTTTACAACGCTATGGTTCGCTTGGCGCAAGAATGGAGTATGCGCTACACATTGGTTGATGGACAAGGAAATATGGGAAGTGTTGACGGCGACAGCCCTGCGGCTATGCGTTACACCGAAGCCCGATTAAACAAACTTGCCGAAGAAATGCTTCGCGATATTGATAAGGAAACTGTTGATTTTCAATTCAATTTCGATGATACACTTCAAGAACCAACGGTTTTGCCCACACGAATACCCAATTTGCTTATCAACGGAGCATCAGGTATTGCAGTAGGAATGGCAACCAACATGGCTCCTCACAACTTAACGGAAGTAATAAACGGAATTATAGCTTATATCGATGATAGAGAAATAGATATAGAAGGTTTAATGCATTATATCAAGGCACCCGACTTTCCGACAGGTGGCTATATTTATGGTTATAAAGGTGTTATAGATGCTTTTGAAACGGGTAGGGGACGTATTGTAATGCGTGGGAAAGCCGAAATTGAATCGGGAAAAACGCACGATAAAATAATTATTTCGGAAATTCCCTATTTAGTCAATAAAGCTGAGTTAATTAAACATATTGCCGATTTGGTAGGCGATAAAAAAATTGAAGGAATTTCCAACGCTAACGACGAATCAGACCGTCAAGGAATGCGCATTGTAGTTGATATTAAACGAGATGCCAATGCCAACGTGGTTCTTAATAAATTGTATAAGCTCACGGCTTTGCAATCATCATTCAGCGTAAATAATATTGCCCTTGTAAAAGGACGCCCCGAAATGCTTAACCTCAAGCAAATGATTGAGTTGTTTGTGGAGCATCGCCACGATGTGGTGGTACGTCGCACGCGCTACGAGTTGCGTAAAGCAGAAGAAAGGGCACATATTCTTGAAGGATTAATTATCGCATCCGATAATATCGATGAAGTAATCGCTATTATCCGTGGTTCAAGCACACCGCAAGAAGCTATTCAAAGCTTGATAGAACGCTTCGAACTATCAGAAATTCAGGCACGTGCTATTGTAGAAATGCGATTGAGGCAACTTACCGGATTAGAACAAGATAAGCTCCGCGCCGAATTTGAAGAAATTCAAAAACTAATTGCTCACTTAAATAATATTTTGAACAACAAAGATCTTCGAATGCAAATTATTAAAGATGAGTTGACTGAAGTTCGTGAAAAGTTCGGAGATGAACGTCGTTCCGAAATTATTTTTGCTTCGGAAGAGATGAATCCCGAAGACTTCTATTCCGATGATGAAATGATCATTACCATTTCACACTTTGGCTACATCAAACGCACTCCATTAACGGAATTCCGTACACAAAACAGGGGTGGAGTAGGGGCTAAAGGATCGCAAACAAGAGACGAAGATTTTGTGGAATACATCTATCCGGCAACCAATCATAACTATATGCTTTTCTTTACACAAAAAGGAAAATGTTATTGGTTACGGGTTTACGAAATTCCCGAAGGTACAAAAACATCAAAAGGAAGAGCTATTCAAAATCTTTTAAATATAGATTCAGACGACAGCATTACCGCGTTTGTGCGAGTTCTTACTCTGGACGACGAAGAGTATATCAACTCTAATTATCTGATTTTTGGAACTAAGCTGGGAGTTGTCAAGAAAACGCTACTCGAAGCATATTCTCGTCCACGACAAAACGGTGTGATTGCTATCGGTTTACGTGATGATGATCAAGTAATTTCAGTAAGATTAACTGACGGCGAGAAAGATATTATCATGGCCAACCGCAATGGTCGGGCAATTCGATTTAACGAAAAAGATGTCCGTCCAATGGGACGAACCGCCACAGGAGTAATAGGAATGAGATTGGATGATGATGACGACTTCATTATCGGAATGATCTGTATGGATTCGGATTCGGAAGACACTATTTTGGTTGTTTCCGAACAAGGTTACGGCAAGAGAACAATGCTTAATGACGAGGACGGCGAACCTGTTTACAGAATTACATATAGAGGTGGTAAAGGCGTTAAAACTCTGAATGTTACAGATAAAACCGGAAAGCTTGTTGCCATAAAAAGCGTTACGGATGACAACGATTTAATGATTATTAACAAATCTGGCATTACCATACGTGTAAAAATTTCCAATATTCGCACCATGGGACGTGCAACTCAGGGAGTTCGCCTCATAAATTTAGAAAAAAGGAACGATGAAATTGCTTCGGTATGTAAAGTAAGCTCGGAAGAAGAGATAGATGATGTTGAGATAGCTTTGCCCGAAGATATCGATGAAGAGGAAAATACAGTAGAAGAAGCTGACGAATAGTCAATATATATTAAACTTTTTGTACTTTTGCAGTCAAATAAATCAATAGAAATTTTAAACAATTAAGAAAAGAATAATACTTAACTTAAAACGATGAATTAAAATGAAAAAATTATTTTTCCTCACCATGATGGTAGCCATTTTTGCTGCAAGTTCCGTATTTGCACAAAAATCGACTCTAAGAGATGCTAAAAGATCTTTAGGAAGCAATGACCTGAATGAAGCTCGTACTTTGATAAAACAAGCTGCTGAAAACGCTGAAACAGCTAACGATCCGGAAACATGGAAAGTTTTTGGAGACATCGGAAACAAAGCATTCGACAACGAAAGAACCAATCAAATGCTTGGTAAACAAGCTAATGATCAAGTTATGTACGACGGTTTATTGGAGTCTTATCTTCCATATCTAAAAGCAGACTCGTTGGGAGAACTTCCTAATGAAAAAGGTAGAGTTAGAAACAAATTCAGAAAGGATATTGCTGGAATTTTGAAAGCAAATCATCCGTTTTATATCAATGGCGGCGTTTTCTATAACGAAAAACAAGAATACTCCAAAGCTTCAGATTTCTTTGAAACATACTGGAATATTCCTACATTGCCAATGTTTGCTGGTCAAAAAGATGCTTTTTTAATCGACAGTACTTACCAAACCATCAAATATTATGCAATTATCACTGCCATTCAGGCAAAAGATCATAAAAGAGCTTTATCAATGTTGGAGCGTACTGCTAACGAACCTTTTATTGAAAATAGTGCCTATAAAGAAAGTGATGTTTATGAGTTAATGGCCAGCGAATATATGAATTTAGGAGACAGTACTAAATTTGTAGAAACTTTATATAAAGGGGCAGAAAGATTTCCTCAAAATGGATATTTCTCGGGAAATATTGTGAATGTTTTAGTTCGTCAAGGAAAAAATAAAGAAGCTATTGAATATTTAGATAAAGCCATAGCTTCAGACCCTCAAAATCCTGATTATTATCGCGTTAAAGGAGCTTTATTCTCTGAAAATAAAGATTATAAAGAAGCTGAAAATCAGTTTAAAAAGTCATTAGAGATTAATCCTGATTTTGAATCTGCACTCGAAGGATTAGCTGTATTATATATTCTTCAAGCACAAGATATAAAGGAAAAAACAGCAACTATGTCTGACCGTAAATTGCAGTTGGAGAATGATAAAAAAACAGTAGAGTTCTATCAAAAATCATTACCACACTTAGAGAAATACACCAATCTTTTAAAAGCCAGATCTGCTGTTAATACTGAAATAGACAGCGCTTTAATGAAACTTAGAAACGTATATTACAACCTAAGTATGATGGGTGTTGATAAATCGGCAGAGTTGAAACAAGTTGAAGCAGAATTAGGTTTATAAGTTAATTTGACATTTAAATAATAAGAGTGGCACCGGATTGATATCGGTGTCACTTTTTTGTTAGGAAAGAGTTGATAGAAGTCAAATTAAAAACACTCATTAAACATAATAGTAATTATAGGAAAAATGCATTTTCTTTCGTGAGATTACATTCTTTTTTATTACTTTTGTATTGTAGAAGATAAAAAAACAATAATAAAAATTTATGCACACCACATATCATTTATCATCAGCAGACGAAATTGATGATGCTATTGATTATTATCGATTCTATACTCACTTTATTTTACTGTAAATAAATCTAAAAAAATAGTGAAAATACTTGCATGTTTTCATAACAAAAGAGACCCACAAAATTTGCCACATAAATAAAATATATGACAATCAACCAACGTTACAGCCAACGCGGAGTTTCCGCTGGTAAAGAAGATGTTCACAACGCTATAAAAAACATCGACAAAGGAATTTTCCCGAAAGCGTTCTGCAAAATAATTCCCGATATTCTCGGCGGCGATTCCAATTACTGCAACATAATGCACGCCGACGGCGCCGGAACAAAATCTTCATTAGCTTATGTTTACTGGCGTGAAACCGGAGATATTTCCGTATGGAAAGGAATTGCACAAGATGCACTTATAATGAATGTTGATGATTTACTGTGTGTTGGCGCCACCGATAATATTTTGTTATCTTCCACTATTGGGCGCAACAAAAACTTAATTCCCGGAGAAGTGATTTCAGCCATTATAAACGGCACAAACGAACTTTGTGAGGAATTAACGTCATTGGGTGTAAATATTTATCCTACAGGTGGAGAAACGGCCGACGTTGGCGATTTGGTGCGTACAATCATCGTGGATAGCACAGTAACTTGCCGCATGAAACGCTCCGATGTTATTGATAATGCCAATATCCGGGCTGGAGATGTAATTGTTGGATTATCATCCTCGGGACAAGCTACTTACGAACACGAATACAACGGAGGCATGGGTAGCAATGGCTTAACTTCGGCACGACACGATGTTTTTGCCAATTACCTGGCTCAAAAATATCCCGAAAGTTATGATGCTGCTATTCCCTTGGATTTGGTCTATTCCGGCAATATAAAACTTACGGAACAGATTGAAAATCTGGACATTGATGCCGGAAAATTAGTTTTATCCCCTACCCGCACCTATTCTCCTATTATATCGCTGATTCTAAAAGAATTATATGGGAAAATACACGGCATGATTCATTGTTCAGGTGGTGCACAAACAAAAATCATGCATTTCCTGAATGATGGTTTACGCGTGATAAAAAACAACCTCTTCCCCATTCCACCGCTTTTCGATTTAATTCAAAAACAATCCGGTACCGACTGGAAAGAAATGTACAAAGTTTTCAACATGGGACATCGAATGGAGATATATTTGCCCGAAACCTACGCTTCGCGTGTAATTGAAATATCCAAATCTTTCAATGTTGATGCACAAATTGTTGGACGGGTTGAAAAATCAGACGTTCGGGAGTTGGTGATTGAAAGTGAATTTGGAAAGTTTGTGTACTCCTAAATCCCTAAAGGGGACTTAATGTGCTGAAAACAATTAATATAAAGTAATAATAATTTAAAAGAAACTCACAAAAGTCTCCTCTTTAGGGGAGATTTAGAAGGGTGATTAATATATGTCAGAAAACTCATTATTAAATAAATTAGAACATCTTGTAACCCGTTTCGAGGAAATAGGTACGTTAATAACCGATCCAACGATTATCAGCGATATGAAACGCTTTGTAAAACTCAACAAAGAATATCGCGACCTGGAAGAAATTGTGGAAGCCCGAAACGAATACAAACAGGCGTTGGATTCCATTGAAGAAGCTAAATTAATCTTAGATACAGAATCGGATAGCGATTTACGCGCACTCGCCAACGAAGAACTTGCAACAAACACAGAGAAACTTCCCGAAATGGAGGAAAAAATAAAATTTTTACTTATTCCAGCTGATCCTGAAGATGCTAAAAACGTAATCATGGAAATCCGCGGTGGAACAGGTGGTGATGAAGCTGCGATTTTTGCCGGAGATTTGTACAGAATGTATATAAAATACTGTGAAATAAAAGGTTGGCGAACGGAGGTTACCAGTGTTTCCGAAGGAAGTTCCGGCGGTTTTAAAGAAATAGTTTTTACTGTATCTGGTGAAGATGTTTACGGAACATTGAAATACGAATCGGGCGTTCATCGGGTGCAACGTGTGCCGGCAACGGAAACGCAAGGCCGTGTTCACACTTCGGCCGCCACGGTTGCCGTCTTGCCGGAGGCAGAAGAATTTGACGTGGAAATTAATCCCGCCGATATTGAAATGCAGACTGCCCGCTCCAGCGGCGCAGGCGGACAGCATGTGAATAAAGTAGAAACAAAAGTGCAGCTTACTCACAAACCTTCAGGAATTGTAGTGATTTGTCAACAAGGGCGCTCGCAGGTGCAAAACAGGGAGTTGGCTATGCAGATGCTTCGCACCAAACTTTACGATATCGAGTTGACCAAACGACAGGGTGATATTGCTTCACGACGAAAAACAATGGTTTCTACAGGCGATCGGTCGGCAAAAATCCGCACCTACAATTATCCACAAGGACGAATTACCGATCATCGAATCAATTACACTGTTTATAACCTCTCTGCATTTATGGATGGTGATATTCAAAGTGTTATTAATGAACTCATTGTTAGCGAAAATGCGGAACGAATGAAGGACGCTGAGATTTAATTACAACATACACATACAAAATATATGACCAAACAACAACTTTTCGCTCAAATTCAAAAAAAGAAATCCTTTCTTTGCGTGGGATTGGATACCGATATCAAGAAAATTCCCGAACATTTGTTTGAAAAAGAAGATCCCATTTACGCTTTTAATAAGGAAATAATTGATAAAACAGCACCCTATTGTGTGGCATACAAACCCAACCTGGCTTTTTATGAAAGTCAGGGATTAGAAGGATGGTTGGCGTTCGAAAAAACTGTTGCCTACATCAAACAGCGTTATCCCGAACAATTTATTATTGCTGATGCTAAACGTGGCGATATCGGCAATACCAGTGAAATGTATGCCCGAACGTTTTTCGAAACAGCCAAAGTAGATGCCGTTACCGTGGCGCCGTATATGGGTGAAGACAGCGTAACGCCTTTCTTGAATTACGCCGGAAAATGGGTTGTTCTTCTCGCCCTCACGAGCAACAAAGGTTCACACGATTTCCAGTTTATTCAGGATCAAAACGGTGAACGATTGTTTGAAAAAGTTCTTCGCCATTCGCAATCGTGGGCATCTGCAGACCAAATGATGTATGTAATTGGCGCTACACAAGGAAAATTGTTTGAAGATGTGAGAAAACTCGCTCCCGATCATTTTCTACTCGTTCCCGGCGTTGGTGCACAAGGTGGATCGCTGGAAGAAGTTTGCCGATACGGAATGAATAAAGAGTGCGGTCTGCTGGTAAACTCATCACGTGGAATTATTTACGCCGACAGTACCGAAACTTTCGCTGAAACTGCCGGAAAAGAAGCTAAAAAACTACAAATGGAGATGGCGGAGATGTTGGATAGGTATTTGGAATAAACATGAATAAGAAAGTACCTGTTATACGAAAAGGTGAATTTAAATCATATTTAAAACCCGGAATAGCAACAGGAGCAATTTTTGGTGTTTTGGGCTTTTTTGCAAACATGGGGGGATCAAGTTCATTAAAATCTGCCATATTAGCAGGTTTCGTTGGATTCTTTTTTATGTTGTTTATTTTTATTGGAATAGGTTTTTTTAGTGAAGAATATTTCAAAAGAAAACAACGGCTGAAAAAAATGCATGCAAAAAAATATACCTTTCTTCACGAGAATAATTTCAGCATTCATCCCGATTTGTATTTTGAAGGAATTTACCGAGATTATTTTTTCAATGTTTTTCCTTTGACAAAAATTTCTCGTAAAAAGAAAAATATCAATTATGTTCTTATCGAAACTTTTTATTCTTCCAATAATCCGGAAGAAATTATAACAAAAGAAAAACAGTTGAGCAGCAGTTATTTCATAGGTGATTTAGTATTCGACAATCATTGCGTAGAATTTATTCCGCGAGAATATGAATTTCCCGATTTCAAAGAATGTTTTGACGGTGTAATTCGTATTTTAAGCGAAGAAAATTTCAATCCAATATCGAAAGAAGAATGGGAGAAATTGTATAAAAAATGAGATGAATAGTGCTTTAAACTCTTTCTCCCACAACCCAGACTTTCTCACCGTCAGCTAGCGTGGTAGCAAAAAGATACACGTACCCACCCTCTTTTAATCCGGTTTTTTGACGAATTTCGGAAACGGACATCGGAAAATTGCGAACAGAAATGTTCGCTTTTTTTGTTTCGGAAAGAAACAATTTTATGTTTTTCTTATTGGGTGTAAACCAATTCTTTACTTCAAACACACGTCCGGGAAAATTGGGAATCAGTGTATCGGAAGTGTACAAATGGCTGCTTGCGTGCAATTTTTTAATATCAAATTGTTTTGCAACGCTTTTAAAACCTCCTGCTTTTAAGATAGAAGCATTGGGTTCGTATAGATATTTTTCAATGGTTTTAGCATAAGCAACTTCTGTATCCTGCTCTTCTTCAAGTGTGAAGTAAAACTTCTCAGCATCTTTGGTTTTGTTCAGATTTACAGCAGTATATGTTATTGTCTCTGCTTCGGAGGAAAGTAAAAATAATAATTCTTTACACTCATTTTCTACGGAAGCCACATGAACTTCTTTTATGTTTTTCAGGCTTTTTATCGCCAATGAAATATCGAGCATAGGTGATAATTTCACCAAAATCAGTTTCGATTTCTCGAGTAACAAATCCTGAATTTCCGATACATCCGGTGAACAATCTTCAATCCGAATCACTTTTCGTCCTGCATTATCTCTGCGAGACGGATCCAAGAAAATCACATCCACCTCCGATATTTTTTCTAAGTAAGATTCACTTGTAGAGTTTTCTATCACAACGTTTTGCAAACCCAGTACCTCAAAATTATGCTTCGCTATTTCACAAAGTTTTTGATTTTTCTCCACATAAACCGAGTTTGCAAAACGTTGTGATAGAAAAGCAAAATCCACTCCCATCCCACCCGTTAAATCTACAAAAGTTGTGTTTCCGTCAGGAATTAACGAAGCCTTGTATTTAGCCGTGGCTTCGGAAGATGCTTGCTCCAGCGATAAATGGACGGGGTAAATGATTTCATTGTTTGTAAACCAGCTTGGCAGCTTGTCTTTAGCTGTCTGTCGCCCCGATATCTGTTTCAACACGAACTCAACATCTAGCTCCCAATATTCATCCTTATCGAGTCTCAGTGCCAGTTCACGAACATCTTTGTGTTCATTTTGGCGAATAAAATCTTTCTGCTGTTGAGTCAGTTTCATATAAACAAAAAACAACCTGACTATCGAAATAGCAGGTTGTTCCTATCAACTAAAAAAATTATTATTTTATGGATCAAGTATCCTTGATTTCAAGCAATTGAAGCGTTATGCTTCTACTTTGGGAAGAACCGATACGAACGAACGGTTGTTGTGACGTTTGCGGAAAACCACAACGCCGTCGATCAGCGCAAAAAGCGTATGATCTTTACCGATACCTACGTTTTCTCCCGGATGATGAGCTGTTCCGCGTTGACGAACGATAATGTTGCCCGCTCTTACAATTTCACCACCATATATCTTAACGCCCAATCGTTTACTTTCCGATTCGCGACCGTTCTTCGAACTTCCTACACCTTTCTTATGTGCCATTTTCTTCTGATTTTAACTGATTAAGCAATAATTTCTTTAACTCTTATTTCTGAAAATTGTTGACGGTGACCGTTCAATTTTCTGTAACCTTTTCTTCTCTTCTTTTTGAAAACGAGAACTTTATCTCCTTTTACATGCGAAAGAACTTCTACTACCACTTTAGCTCCGTCTATAACGGGAGCACCCACTTGTACATTGCCATCGTTATCGATGAGCATCACTTTTTCGAATTCCACCTCGCTGCCCTGATCGGCATTGATTCTGTGGACAAATAATTTTTGGTCTTGCTGCACTTTAAACTGCTGACCTTGAATATCTACAATTACGTACATATTAAATAACTTTTACGTTATATGCCTGAGGCGAGTTGCATTGTGCCACTACTTGTTGAGCCTATTAGCGAATTGAGGTGCAAAAGTACATCATTTTTTCGAAATCACCAAATATGTGAGAAATAAATTTATCGTCTGCCCATAAATCTCCCAAAAAGCGATAAAATCCTGAGAAACTGAAAACTATAAACTAAATATTTTGTTTAAAATAAAACTAATTCTCCATAATTATGACAACAGAATAAACCCAATCTCCGGACAACGGAAAAACTGTAGCTATTTTAAGTTATATCACCTGGATAGGTTGGATTATTGCGTTTATCCTGCACAACAATAAGAAAACAAGTTTTGGAGCATTCCATTTAAGACAATCGGGATTAATAATGATAATTTCTCTGATTTTATCTTTGATTAGTCGTGTTTTAACAAAAAGCCCCTCTACAGCGATCTTAAATCTGCTTCTTGGTCTTATTTCCATTGCGCTGTTGGTGCTAGCTATAATGGGGATAATCAGGGCTGCAAATGGAGATACAAAACCGTTGCCCATTATCGGCGATTATGCTCAGAAAGTTTTGTCGGGTTTGCAATAATTATTTTTCTATTTCGAAATAAGCATTCCCGATATTTTTGATGATGTCTGAAGCAATAAAACTTCGGGCATGTATTCTATTTGCAGAAATATCTGCCGTAAGTCCATGAAGAAATACTCCGATTTTTGCTGCTTGTAAAGATTCATATCCTTGCGCAAGCAAACTTGTGATTATTCCGGTAAGTACATCACCGCTTCCTGCTGTAGCCAATGCCGGAGTTCCGGTGCTGTTGACATACACATTTTCAGAATCGATAATCAGTGAATTGGCTCCTTTTAGAACAACAATTAAGTTGTATTTCTTTACGAATGCTATTGTTTTGTCTATTTTATCATAATCTTCGCTCCACTCTCCGATAAGCCTTAAAAGCTCTTTTGGATGCGGTGTCAAGATCGTTTTCGAAGGTAAAATATCTAACCATTCCTTGTTTTTAGACAAAATATTCAATCCGTCCGCATCGATAACCAATGGCGCTTTGTTTTGCTTCAGAAAACGGTAAAAAGCATCTTGTGTTTCCGGCAATTCGCTTAACCCCACCCCCACTCCAATGGCATTCGGATGAATATCGAAATCGATTTCCGTAATATGTGTATGGTTGCGGTCTTCTATTACCATTGCTTCGGGGAGATTGGATTGAAGAGCCACTGTTCCGCACTTGGGAACAAATGCTGTAACCAGTCCGCATCCGGTTTTCAGAGCCGCTTTCGATGCTAAACAAACCGATCCTATCTTGCCGATACTCCCGCCAATAATCAAACTATGCCCTTGAATACCTTTATGGGCAAACTTTTTCAACGGTTTTAGCAGATTCTTTATTTCTTGTTTTGTTACGAAGTAAAAAGAAGTTTCGGCCTCGGCTATTGCTTTTTCGCTCAATCCGATATCCACCAAATGAACATTTCGGGTAAAATTTTCATTATCGGGAAGGTACAAAGCCAGTTTAGGTATCTGCATCGACACGGTTTCTGTCGCTTGAACGGCAAAATTTATCTTGCTGCTCATCGATAATCCGCTCGGCACATCAATACTGATGATTTTTTTACCGCTTTCATTGATTTTTTCAATCACTTTCCGACTAATTCCGGTTACTTCTCGATTTAACCCCGTCCCGAATATTGCATCAATAATTATATCACAATCAGATAAATCGGGAATATCGTTACTTGATGTAATTTTCTGAATAGAAATATTTTCCGCTTTAGCCCGACGAATGTTATGTACACAATCTTCGGAATAATTTGCGCTGTATTCTACAATAAAAACTCTTACTCTGTAACCCGATTTATGAAGCATCCGCGCAACCACTAAGCCGTCACCGCCATTATTTCCTGTTCCTGCAGCTATTGAAATTGAAAGGTTTTTATCGGTAAACTTTGCCGTAAACCAATCAAAAAAAGCTCTTGAAGCTCTTTTCATTACTTCAAGTGATGAAATATTTTCGTATGCAATTGTTTTGAAGTCAATTTCTTTAATCTGTTCGACGGTAAGTATTTTCATTTTTATCGATTTTAGAAACTGTTTTAATTTTTTCGCATAAAAAACAAAAACAGGCATCCAATTTCTTGAATACCTGTTAACTTAGTGCGCAGGATGAGACTCGAACTCACACGCCGTAACCGGCACTACCCCCTCAAAGTAGCGTGTATACCAATTTCACCACCTGCGCAAATATTTTTTTTGCCTGTAACCGAATGCATTTAAACTAATAAAGTGCCCGGAACAGGACTCGAACCTGCACATCGTTTCCAACACTAGTCCCTGAAACTAGCGCGTCTACCAATTCCGCCATCCGGGCGGACTTCATTAACTCTTTAATTGTGTAGCCTCTGCCACTTTTATTTTTGTGGCTGCAAAGTTATATGTTTTTTAAACCTTTACAAAATATTTTTCAGGTTTTATTTGCTGTAAACTATCTTAAATCTAATTTCGAATAATCATTGCAAGGAGCAAAAGTGTGGAAAAAAATCTCTTTATTGTAAAATTAGATGATAAATTGAATGTTTAAAATAATATAAAGATTTATATTTGCATGGCTACAAACAATCTTATGCGTTTATGAAATTCTGCATTTTCTTAACCTTTTTATTGGTTTTTTTTTCTTGTTCATTACAAGAATCGGATTTTTCTACTTTCGAAAGATTATCCGAACGAGTGAATAAAGTTCCCGACAGCGTTTTGTTGGTTTTGGAAGATATGGACACCTTGCAAATGTCAGATAATGACAAGGCTGTACGTTGGTTGCTTATAGCTAAAGCAGCAGATAAGAGCGCTAAGCCATTACCGGATATTATACACTTGGAGTGTGCAAAAAAGTACTTCTTGTCACAAAATGACATAATCAATCAGGCAGCATGTTATTTTTATATTGGGCGGGTATTATATGAAGGGGGAAAAAAGGAAGCTGCTTTACAAAAATACATTAAAGCCAATGAACTTTTAAGTTCTCACTCAACTAAAGATTATCAGATTAGTGGTTTAATCAATATTCATATTGGGGATATTCATTTTGAACATGATTTATACGAAGATGCACTCACTTATGGGAAAAAAGCGCTTTTAAACTTCCAACAAATAAATGATAGCTTAAATATAGCATTAACCATTAGAAATATAGGACGGTGCCATCTTTTTAGGCAAGATTTAGACAGTGCTGTTAGTTTTTATCAACAATCTGTTTCCTA
>JAUNUM010000134.1 GCA_030538215.1 Bacteroidia bacterium | reverse complement strand
TTTTGTGTACTTTTGCACTCACTTTTCTACGAAATGCCCAGATGGCGGAATTGGTAGACGCGCTGGTCTCAAACACCAGTGGATTCACTTCCATGCCGGTTCGATCCCGGCTCTGGGTACTCAGAAGCACTAACTTTAACAAGTTAGTGCTTTTATATTAATCAATCTCAGCCTTCAGATATTGAATAATCTTTTGATTTTCTTTTTCTCTCATATAAGTTTCCATAAAATTAATATCAATTTCACCATCTTTATTTGTGGGTAAAAGAATGATTTGCTCGTTTAATCTTGTAGAATTAATTGTATAAGAATATGAATATTTCTGTTTATGTTGTTCAAGTGATGTTGCTATAAAAAAGAGGACATATTTTGAATAGAATCTTTTAGGTAATAATATATTTACTTTTGTGCCAGTAAAAAATGGATAACTCTGTACAAATGGTTTAGCGGTCTCATTACCTATTGTGATTACGGGAAAATTTCTGTTTAATAAGTCTTTCTCAGCTTTAACAAATCCATCTAAACCATTATCTGATTCTTTTCTTGTTATGTAAGCAATTTCTCCATTACGATTAGCTTTATTTCCATCAATCACTTTGCCTATCTTGATATTGAATAAATCTCCAATTTTGAATTTAGACCACCGTTTTACCCCCCCCCCCCCGTTAACATTAATTAACATTTCTTTGTTTTTTTAATCTACTCGCATATATAGACAATACTTCTTTGAGAGCTTTTGTCTCTATATTTCTCATGAAGTTGCTCATAAATTCAAAGTCAACAACACCATAAAAAGCTGCCTTATTGAAAAACCCACCCCGGTAAAGTCCTGCAAGAATAACTTCCTGCATTACTTCATATGCTGCATTTTTGCTTCCGTTTTCCAACACATCATAACGTGCCAGCATTTGATCAAATACGCTCATTTTCTTAATAACTTTATGATATTCGTAATTTCTGTTTTTTTTCTGCTTACCACCAAGCACTTTTCAAACACAGATACGTCCATTTTGTAAAATTCATCCATATCAAACCGGATATCCTCCTCTAAATAAGTCTGTAAAGATTTAACGGAACGAAGTTGCAGTTTCGGCGTGTAAACAATTTGGTCGCACAATGCCTTTTCGGGCGACGCAATCAGAAAAGCATAATCCTTCTGAATCAATTGTGAAATACCGATTGAATAGTAATCAGACGGGCATGAAATGAAATCAAACCGTCCGAATTGATTTTGGAATGTCTTGCTTCTTTTTAAAGTCATTGAGGCTGTATTAAACACTCTTTCAGGAATTAATCCGTAGAAGCGAAGCGCACTTTCCATGGACACATAAGAAGGTCCATAAAGATGATTGGCAATCAGTTCTATGGATAATTCTCTATTTGAAATGCTCGGTGAAACCACATATAACCCACGTTTCAGACGAATAATTGTGCCTTGTTTTTCAAGTTCAATTATTTTTTGACGTGGTGATTTATAATTAGTCAGATAAGATGCCAACACGTCAAAATTAAAAGGAATAATACCTAATTGAGGAATAAACTTCATAGTGAGTAAAGTATTATTGGTGCAAATGTAGTAATTATTTTCATAGTTAAGCTGTTTTTTTCTTGTTTTCTATGTGAAAAATTACAACTTACGATCCAAGTTCAGTTTGTAATAGATATACTATTACACAACAGCTAATATGTAAAACGCCAAACATTCACTGCTTGGCGTTTCATCAAAATCTTATAATTAATTTATTTACAACAAGTAAGCTACAAACTCAAGATAAAATACGATTCTTTCGGTTTAAATTTTACATCTAGTAATTTCGTTTTAAAATTCTCAAGTTCTATTTTAGGTAAGTTATAACCGACTCCAACTAATACAGTATTTATCGGCTCCAATTCAGACCAAGAAACAGTCTCTTGTTTAATAATTTCGTTGCCGAATTTGCCGGAAAGTACTTCTTTTCTAACCTCAACTGTTTGGGTATTATTTCCGAAATTTTTAAGTATTATCGAGTAATATGACATCGACTCTACATCATCTTGTTGGCTCGAAGTTCGGAGAGTAAAAGTATCAGGTTTATCTTCAACTTGCTTGGTAGGTGATTTGCCACCTGCTGAATAAACTATCGGAACGGCATACGTTAACAACAAGGGTCTGTTCTCTTTTAATTGATTTAAAGGAATATTTTCATGAGCAGAAATATCTTTCAATGCATTTTCGTAAGCAGATGGTAATGCATAGTTTATAAAATTAGACACAAAACTAGCTGATGACTTTACATCGTGCTGCAAACTAAAAAAGATAGAACCATTGGCGTTTTTCTCCATCATTTCAACAATCATATTCTTCAATGTTTCTACAGATTTTTCACTCAACGCCTCATCACTTGTTTTGAACCAGTTCGTTTCCAATCCTTGATACATTACTGCATTTACAGAATTAATTAAAATTACCATCAAGTTGCGGTTCACTCCTGTTAATACAAATTCATTTTTTAGATTTTTCGGTTCAATTTTCTTTTCATCACAATATTTTCGCATTTGCTCCCAATAGAAAAAAGGATTGGATTGCACTTGCTTTGCAATACTTTCAGGATCACCTGGTTGAACAGAAGTGTACGTTATGGTTAACGGAAATTCTTCTTTTACTTTACTCGACGAAACATCCCTCTCTATCGAAATACTTACACACGATTTGTTGTATGCCTCACTCATGGCATTTTTTACAAGTGTAACATTTCTCATTTTAGTGTCGCTTTCAGCACCTATTATAAAATTGACAGGTGCTAATGTTTCATGGATTTTTTTACTAATTAAATCTGTAAAGATTTTGGTTAAATCCGATTTTTCTTTTAAATCAAAGGCTTTCATTGACACATATTCCGCATTTCCATGCATCAAAAAAAGCTGATCATTTGTATTCATATACAGATAAGCCAGATAATTTTCTTTTTGTTCTTTCCGGATAGAAAGAAAATAATCCGTAGCATTTTTCCGGGACTGATAGTCGATAATCCGGTCTTCCATAATTTCGGGCTGCGCGAATGCCAACAAGGCAACAACGACTAATGGCAAAGCAAACAAAACTTTAAGCCGCGCCCATTTCGGTGATTCTTTTTTTAACATCATAGTAATTCTGTTTTTAATTTTTGATTGATTAAAACTATTGACTACAGAAGTGAAGCGCCTTTCGCCAACAGCTTTTTTAACTAATAATAATTGATATTTCTGAGCTTCAATGCCGATATTGATAACGGCATTATCAGCTTCGTATTCATGAATTTCGCGTAAGTCACGACACAACATCCAAGCCATCGGATTGAACCAGTGAATGGCAAGAAACAGTTCCGAAAAAATCACATCAATATTATGTTTTTTCAGGATGTGCATCTTTTCATGCAAAATAACTTCGTTAGGATTCTCCCGATAATCTTTTTCAGATAGAACAATATAGCGAAAGAAGCTGAACGGCGCCACACTCTCTGGACTGACAATTAGCCGGTAATCGTCAAACTCTACCTTTCTGCTCTTTCTGAATAGCCGATTAAGGCTGAGAAAAGAGATTCCCAAACGCAAAAGCATTGCGCCCATGCCCAGCCAGTAACCCAAAATCAGAATTGAGAACCAGGAAATCGGCTTCGGATTTTTTTCAATACTTGTAGTTTGTGTAATGGTGAGTTCTGGATTGATATCCGCAATTAGTTCATTACTCTGCAATTTGGGTTTTACTTCGTTTTCAACTGTTTTTTCCGGTAGTAGTATTTCTTCAATCTGATAAATAGTTTGTTGAAAAGCGTATGATTTCTCAAGTTTCAGTTTTACAAACGGCAGAACGCTGCAAATAATTAATCCTGAAATCAACGTGAGTCTGGTGAAACGAAAAAAGGTTTCTTTCAGCAATAATAACCGAAAAAACACTGAAAACACAACCAAACAAATCGTTGCTTTAAGCAAGTATAAACTCAACCACTATGGATTGAAAATCCATAGGTTGGATTTCGACTATAAGTCG
>JAUNUM010000023.1 GCA_030538215.1 Bacteroidia bacterium | reverse complement strand
TGCGGAAGTAGCTCAGTTGATAGAGCATTAGCCTTCCAAGCTGAGGGTCGCGGGTTTGAGTCCCGTCTTCCGCTCTAAATTAAATGTTAGAGCACAAGGGCAAACAGGCAGATTTTTTGTAAAAATAGTCTGAAGAGAGTCCCATTACTGGCTCAATTTGCCTATGTAGCTCAGGGGTAGAGCACTTCCTTGGTAAGGAAGAGGTCGCGGGTTCAATTCCCGCCATCGGCTCATGAAACGATAAAATGAGAGATGCCGGATTCCGACATCCCATTTTAGCTACTTAAAAAAACGTACAAAATAGAAAATTCAACATTTTATTAAACTAATTAATAGTATATTTTATGGCAAAAGAACATTTTCAGCGGACGAAGCCGCATGTTAACATCGGTACAATCGGTCACGTTGACCACGGCAAAACTACCTTAACAGCAGCTATTACTACTGTTTTGGCGAAAAAAGGTCTTTCCGAAATGAAGTCATTCGATTCCATCGATAATGCTCCGGAAGAAAAAGAAAGAGGTATTACCATCAACACATCACACGTTGAATACCAAACAGAAAATCGTCACTACGCACACGTTGACTGTCCCGGTCACGCTGACTATGTAAAAAACATGGTTACCGGTGCCGCTCAGATGGACGGTGCCATCATCGTTGTTGCTGCAACTGACGGACCTATGCCACAAACTCGCGAACACATTCTTTTGGCACGCCAAGTAAACGTACCAAGACTGGTTGTTTTTATGAACAAAGTTGACTTAGTTGACGACGAAGAAATGTTGGAGTTAGTAGAAATGGAAATGCGTGAACTACTTTCGTTCTACAATTTCGACGGCGACAACACACCCGTTATTCGCGGATCAGCCCTTGGCGGTTTGAACGGTGAAGCTAAATGGGAAGATAAAATTATGGAACTGATGGAAGCTGTTGATACATGGATTCCACTACCTCCTCGCGATGTTGACAAACCATTCCTCATGCCGGTTGAAGACGTATTCTCAATCACAGGTCGTGGAACAGTAGCAACAGGCCGTATCGAAACCGGAATTATCAAATCAGGTGAAGAAGTTCAAATCATCGGTCTTGGTGCAGAAGGTAAAAAATCAGTTGTTACGGGAGTTGAAATGTTCCGCAAAATTTTGGATAGAGGTGAAGCCGGTGATAACGTAGGTTTATTGCTCCGCGGTATCGATAAAGACGAAATCAAACGCGGTATGGTTATCTCTCACCCCGGAAAAGTTAAACCTCACTCTAAATTCAAAGCAGAGGTTTATATCTTGAAGAAAG
This sequence comes from Bacteroidia bacterium, assembly GCA_030538215.1. Lineage (GTDB taxonomy): Bacteria > Bacteroidota > Bacteroidia > Bacteroidales > Dysgonomonadaceae > Petrimonas. Next base: position 34,100 of record JAUNUM010000023.1, on the reverse strand, counting down.
AAGAAGGTGGACGTCACACTCCGTTCCACAATAAATATCGTCCTCAATTCTATATCCGCACACTAGACGTAACCGGTGAAATCCAGTTACCCGAAGGTGTAGAAATGGTTATGCCGGGCGACAACGTAACAATTGAAGTAGAACTTATCTACCCGGTAGCATGTAACGTAGGTCTTCGTTTCGCTATCCGCGAAGGTGGACGTACAGTTGGTGCAGGTCAGATTACTGAACTGATTAACTAAACTAATCAACCCGTAAATCCTCCAAAAGGAAACTTGGGTTACCAATAAATCATTACAACTCCCAAAAATCTTCCCTGAAAAGGAGGTTTGGTGGAGTTGTATTTTACGGGCTTAGCTCAGTTGGTAGAGCGATGGTCTCCAAAACCATAGGTCGGGAGTTCGAGCCTCTCAGCCCGTGCAAAACGATCCAAAAAATCAATGAAAAAAATAGTTGCATATATTAAAGATGCTTATAACGAACTCGTTCATAAAGTATCTTGGCCATCCAGCAAAGAATTAGCCGGGAGTACAATAATTGTAATGATAGCTTCCATAATCATTGCCTTAGTTGTATTTGGCATGGATTCTGCGTTTGAGTGGATAGTGAAATTTCTTTACGGTATTTTATAAAATTCTGAATTAAGAACAAAATGACTGAAACCGGAAAAAAATGGTACGTTTTACGTTCCGTTAGTGGAAAAGAGAATAAAGTCAAAGAACTTCTTGAGGCAGAAATGAAAAAAACCGATTTAGGAAAATACGTTTCTCAGGTTCTCATCCCAACAGAAAAGACTTACACAATACGAGCCGGAAAGAAAGTGATGAAAGAACGCGCTTATCTTCCCGGATACGTACTTATTGAGGCCGAACTGGTGGGCGAGGTCATTCATCAACTTAAGACTATCAACTACGTTGCCGGATTTCTTCCCAATACCACAAACCCACAACCGTTGAGCGAAATTGAAGTAAAACGCATTTTGGGTACAATGGACGAACTGGAAGAAGCCAGCGATGAATTAGATGTTAAATACTACGTGGGTGAAAACGTGAAAGTGATTAACGGTCCTTTCAGCAGCTTCTCAGGCGTGGTTGAAGAAGTTAACGATGAGAGAAAGAAACTCAAAGTGATGGTTAAAATCTTCGGACGTGCTCAACTTCTTGAGTTGGGCTATATGCAAGTAGAGAAAGAATAATCAGAGATTTGGTTACGCAGATTCTGTAAATTCTTCAAAGTGTTTCGAAAACAGTAATTATTAAAATCAAAAAAATGGCTAAAGAAGTTGCTGGACAACTAAAATTACAAATCAAAGGAGGAGCTGCAAACCCATCTCCCCCAGTAGGACCTGCATTGGGTTCCAAAGGGATCAACATTATGGAGTTTTGCAAGCAATTCAATGCCAGAACTCAGGACAAAGCCGGTAAAGTGTTACCAGTGGTAATTACTTACTACACCGACAAGTCTTTTGATTTTATTGTTAAAACACCACCCGTTGCTATTCAGTTATTGGAAGCCAGCAAACAAAAAGGCGGTTCGGCAGAACCCAATCGTAAAAAAATTGCGGAAATTACCTGGGATCAGGTAAAAACCATTGCCGAAGAAAAAATGACCGACTTAAACTGCTTCACTGTTGAATCTGCAATGAAAATGGTTGCCGGAACGGCTCGAAGCATGGGTATCTCAGTTAAAGGGGAATTTCCCGCAAATAATTAATTATAAACTTCAATTAAGACATGGGTAAACTTACAAAAAATCAAAAGTTGGCTTTGAGCAAGATTGAAGCGGGGAAAACCTACACACTGAAAGAAGCATCGAAACTGGTGAAAGAAATTACCACCACAAAATTTGATGCATCAGTAGATATCGATGTGCGCCTTGGCGTAGATCCGCGAAAAGCTAACCAGATGGTAAGAGGCGTTGTGTCTCTGCCACATGGAACCGGTAAACAAGTAAGAGTTCTTGTATTGTGTTCTCCCGAAGTCGAGGCCGCTGCTAAAGAAGCCGGCGCCGATCATGTGGGACTTGATGAATATATCGAAAAGATTAAAGGAGGTTGGACCGATATTGACGTGATTATCACTCAACCGCAAATTATGGGTAAAATTGGTGCACTTGGCCGTGTTTTAGGACCTCGTGGATTAATGCCAAACCCAAAAAGCGGAACTGTTACTCCCGATGTGGCTAAAGCCGTGCAGGAAGTAAAACAAGGTAAAATCGATTTTAAAGTAGATAAAGCAGGTATTATTCACACCTCTATTGGGAAAGTATCTTTTGAGCCCGAGAAAATTGTTGAAAACGCGAAAGAATTTATTCAAACGTTGATCAAATTGAAACCGACGGCAGCAAAAGGCACCTATATTAAAAGTATTTATCTTTCGAGTACGATGAGTCCGGGACTTAAAGTGGACACTAAATCGATAGAAGAAATCTAATTGTAAAGAAAGAGAAGAATCTATGAAAAAGGAAGATAAAAAAATTATTATAGACAAGATCGCAGCTAACCTGCAGGAATACGAAAACTTCTATCTGGCTGATATTGCTACGCTAAACGCGGAGAAAACAAGCATATTGAGAAGAGAGTGCTCCAAAGAGGATATAAAGCTGCTAGTAGTGAAAAATACCTTGTTGCGTAAAGCGTTAGAAAAGTTAGAAAAAAATTATGAAGAACTGTACCCGATATTAAAAGGAAATACAGCTATCATGTTTTCCAACGATGCTAATGCTCCTGCTAAGCTCATTCAAAAATACAACAAAAACAAGGAAAAAGTGCCTGCATTAAAAGGTGCTTACGTTCAGGAAAGCTTCTTCATTGGAGCAAACACTCTGAAAGACCTTGTAAGTATCAAGAGCAAGACAGAACTTATCGGAGAAGTTATCACAATTTTGCAATCACCTGCAAAGAATGTTATTTCGGCTCTCCAATCCGGCGGTACAATTCTCCACGGGGTTTTGAAAACGTTATCGGAAAAAGAAAATTAATTTTCACACAAACAAACAGAATTAGTAATCAATTTAATAAATACAAAAATGGCAGACTTAAAAGCATTTGCTGAACAATTAGTTAACTTGACAGTAAAAGAAGTTAACGAACTTGCTGAAATATTAAAAACAGAGTACGGTATTGAACCCGCTGCTGCAGCTGTTGCTGTTGCTGCAGGACCCGCCGCAGGTGGTGAAGCTGCTGCTGCAGAGGAAAAAACATCATTCGATGTAATTCTTAAAAGCGCAGGTGCAGCTAAATTAGCTGTTGTAAAAGCAGTTAAAGAACTTACCGGACTTGGACTTAAAGAATCTAAAGATTTAGTTGACGGCGCTCCAAGCGAAATCAAAAAAGGTGTAGCAAAAGACGAAGCTGACGCTTTGAAAAAACAACTTGAAGAGGCAGGAGCAGAAGTTGAACTTAAATAAGATTTGCCTTTAAATAGGTTAATTTGGTTAGGAATCTTCAACCGGAAGATTCTTAACCTTTTGTGTCATACATATTAGGTTCAAAAACTCACGCTCATGTCTTCAAATAACACCAACCAAAGAATAAATTTTGCGTCAATAAAAAATCCGATGGATTTTCCGGATTTTCTGGAAATACAATTAAAGTCTTTTCAAGATTTTTTACAATTAGACGCCCCCCCCGAAAGCAGAAAAAATGAAGGATTGTATAAGGTTTTCACGGAAAACTTCCCTATCGCGGATACCCGTAATAACTTCGTCCTTGAGTTTTTAGATTATTTTGTTGATCCACCTCGCTACTCAATCGAAGAGTGTATCGACAGAGGACTTACCTATAGTGTTCCACTAAAGGCTAAGCTTTATTTATATTGTACCGATCCCGACCACGAAGATTTTGCTCCTGTAATTCAGGACGTTTATCTGGGAACCATTCCGTATATGACCGAACAAGGAACGTTTGTCATTAACGGAGCCGAACGTGTTATTGTATCTCAATTGCACCGTTCGCCAGGTGTTTTCTTCGGACAAAGTTTGCACGCAAACGGAACATTGCTCTACTCGGCAAGAATTATTCCGTTTAAGGGATCGTGGATTGAATTTGCGACAGACATCAACAATGTGATGTACGCATATATCGATCGGAAAAAGAAGTTGCCCGTAACCACTTTACTTCGCTCTATCGGTTTCGAAAGTGATAAGGACATTCTCGAAATATTCGACCTTGCCGAAGAGGTGAAAGTAAACAAAACCAGTCTCAAAAAGGTTATCGGCAGAAAATTAGCAGCCCGCGTATTAAAATCGTGGATGGAAGACTTCGTGGACGAAGACACCGGAGAAGTAACTTCTATTGAGAGAAATGAAGTAATTATTGAACGAGAAACCATTTTGGAACAGGAGCATATCGACTCCATTTTAGAGTCAGACGTTCCATCTATCCTTCTTCACAAGGAAACTCCAAACTCTTCGGATTTCTCCATTATATATAACACATTGCAGAAAGACCCGAGTAATACGGAAATTGATGCAATCCGGCATATTTATCGCCAACTTCGTAGTGCAGAACCCGCAGACGATGCTAGTGCACGTGAAGTAATCAACAACCTTTTCTTCTCCGAAAAGCGTTACGATTTAGGCGATGTTGGCCGTTATAGAATGAACAAAAAACTGAGCCTCGATATTGACGAAAATATTCGTGTATTAACGAAAGAAGACATTATTGAGATCATTAAATACCTCATCGAGCTGGTAAACTCCAAAGCCGTGGTTGACGATATCGACCACTTGAGCAACAGACGTGTCCGCACCGTTGGGGAGCAATTATACGCACAATTCGGCGTTGGCTTGAACCGTATGGCGCGCATCATTCGCGAGAGAATGAACGTTCGCGACAACGAAGTGTTCACACCAATTGATCTGATAAATGCGAAAACCATTTCTTCCGTAATCAATACATTTTTCGGAACCAATGCCCTCTCCCAGTTTATGGATCAAACCAACCCGCTGGCAGAAATTACGCACAAGCGCCGCCTTTCGGCGTTAGGTCCTGGTGGGCTTTCGCGCGAGCGTGCCGGTTTTGAAGTGCGTGACGTTCACTACACACATTACGGTCGTTTGTGTCCGATTGAAACTCCTGAAGGTCCGAATATCGGTCTTATTTCGTCACTTTGTGTTTACGCCAAAATCAACGATCTGGGTTTCATCGAAACTCCGTATAGAAAAGTAGAAAACGGCGTTGTAAACACTAACAACAACGAAGTAATTTACCTATCAGCTGAAGAAGAGGAAGAAAAAGTAGTGGCTCAAGGAAACGCTCCACTCAACGAAAAAGGCGAATTTATTTTGCCACGCGTGAAATCGAGATTGGAAGCCGATTATCCGCTTGCCGGCAACGATGAAGTTGACTTGATGGACGTTTCGCCCATGCAAATCGCTTCTATTGCCGCTTCGCTCATTCCGTTCCTAGAACACGACGATGCTAACCGTGCGTTAATGGGATCGAACATGATGCGTCAGGCAGTTCCGCTAATTAAAAACGAAGCTCCGATTGTGGCAACAGGAATTGAAGGTCAACTGATCAAAGATTCTCGCACACAGCTGATGGCCGAAGGAAACGGAGAAATCATGTATGTGGATGCAACCACGATTAAGATAAAATACGACAGAACAGAAGAAGAAGAATTCACCAGTTTTGAAGAATCAACCAAAACTTATGAAATTCCAAAATTCCGCAAAACCAACCAAAATACTACTGTTGACTTACGTCCGATTTGTAAAGTGGGACAAAAAGTTGCCAAAGGCGATATCCTAACTGAAGGCTTCGCCACCGAAAACGGGGAACTTGCGCTTGGACGTAACCTAAAAGTAGCGTTCATGCCTTGGAAAGGTTACAACTTTGAGGATGCTATCGTTCTGAGTGAAAGATTAGTAAGCGAAGATGTCTTCACATCAGTTCACGTGGAAGAATTTGCATTAGAAGTTCGTGAAACGAAACGCGGATTAGAAGAACTTACTTCCGATATTCCCAACGTAAGCGAAGACGCTACCAAAGATTTAGATGAGCACGGAATTATCCGTGTAGGTGCTCGTGTTAAACCGGGCGATATACTTATCGGGAAAATTACACCAAAAGGCGAATCCGATCCTTCACCCGAAGAGAAACTGCTTCGCGCTATCTTCGGCGACAAGGCCGGCGATGTGAAAGATGCTTCATTGAAAGCTTCTCCATCTCTTAAAGGTGTGGTTATCAACACCAATTTATTTTCAAAAGCTACTAAAAAAGGCAAAAGCAAATTATCTAACAAGGCACTTCTTCCTAAACTCGATGAAGAGTACGAAAACAAAATGGAAGAACTAAGAAAGCTCCTTATCGATAAATTGTTGCATATTACCGAAGGCAAAACCTCTGCCGGAGTGAAAGATTACACCAATATGGACATTGTTCCCAAAGGTGCAAAATTTACGTTAAAAGTTCTTACAGATATTGATTACCAATCGGTTCAGTTGAGCAAATGGACAACTGATGCTCACAAAAACCAATTGATCCGCACAACGGTTATCAACTATTTGCGCAAACATAAAGAACTGGATGCGGAGCTTAAACGCAAGCGTTTCGATTTAACAATCGGTGACGAACTTCCTTCCGGAATTATGCAAATTGCAAAAGTCTATATAGCCAAGAAACGTAAAATTCAAGTAGGCGATAAAATGGCCGGACGTCACGGAAACAAAGGTATTGTATCGAAAATTGTTCGTGCAGAAGATATGCCTTTCCTTGCCGACGGAACTCCGGTTGATATCGTTCTGAACCCATTGGGCGTACCTTCGCGTATGAACTTGGGACAAATTTTAGAAACCGTTCTTGGATGGGCAGGTAAGAATTTGGATGTTAAATTTGCAACACCCATTTTCGATGGCGCATCGTTAGACGATTTGAACGAATGGACAGACAAAGCCGGTGTTCCCCGCTACGGAAAAACATATCTGTATGATGGTGGCACAGGCGAACGTTTTGACCAACCTGCAACTGTTGGAATTATCTATATGTTGAAACTCGGACATATGGTAGAAGACAAAATGCACGCCCGTTCAATTGGTCCGTACTCGCTTATTACACAACAACCGTTGGGCGGTAAAGCACAGTTTGGAGGACAACGTTTTGGGGAAATGGAGGTTTGGGCGCTCGAAGCATTCGGTGCATCGCACATTCTGCAAGAAATCCTAACTGTAAAATCCGACGACGTTGTAGGACGCTCAAAAGCTTATGAATCCATCGTGAAAGGCGAGGCAATGCCACAATCCGGTATTCCCGAATCATTGAACGTATTGCTTCACGAACTTAAAGGTTTGGGATTAAGCATGGAGCTTGATTAAATATATCCAATAGCATCCGACGGCTTCAAGCCCGTCTGATACTTTGGTAAATTCTCATCCGTCAGACCGGTAATCGGTCAGACGTTTTCGTGGAAATATTAAAATAAATAACTCTTTATAAAACAAAAATATGGCATTTAGAAAAGAAAATAAAATAAAGAGTAACTTTTCAAAAATAACCATCAGTTTGGCATCTCCCGAACAAATTCTGGAAAGTTCTTTCGGCGAAGTGTTAAAACCTGAAACCATAAACTACCGTACTTACAAGCCTGAACGCGACGGCTTGTTTTGCGAACGCATTTTTGGTCCTGTAAAAGATTACGAATGTCATTGCGGCAAATACAAAAGAATCCGTTACAAAGGTATTGTCTGCGACCGTTGTGGTGTAGAAGTTACGGAGAAAAAAGTACGTCGCGAACGTACCGGACACATTCACTTAGTAGTTCCCGTGGCACACATCTGGTATTTCAGATCGTTACCCAACAAAATAGGTTATCTGTTGGGCATCCCTACCAAAAAACTGGATTCCATTATCTATTACGAAAGATATGTAGTAATTCAGCCGGGAGTACTCGAAGAAAAAGTTGCAGAAAAAGACTTGCTGAGCGAAGAAGAATATCTTGATTTGCTGGATACGCTTCCAAAAGATAACCATTTGCTGGAAGATACAGATCCCAACAAGTTTATCGCTAAAATGGGAGCAGAAGCTATCTTAGATATGCTTGAGCGCATCAATTTGGATAAACTGGCAAATCAATTGCGTCACCGCGCAAGCACCGAAACTTCTCAACAACGCAAGAACGAAGCATTAAAACAACTTCAGGTTGTGGAAGCATTCCGTGGATCGAAAAGCGTGAACAAGCCGGATTGGATGATCATGAAAGTGGTTCCCGTTATTCCGCCCGATTTACGTCCGTTGGTTCCATTAGACGGAGGACGTTTCGCAACTTCCGATCTCAACGATTTATATCGCCGCGTAATTATTCGCAACAATCGTTTGAAAAGACTAATCGATATTAAAGCACCCGATGTAATTCTGCGTAACGAAAAACGCATGTTGCAGGAAGCTGTTGACTCACTGTTCGATAACTCCCGAAAATCGAGTGCAATAAAAACCGACTCGAATCGTCCGTTGAAATCACTTTCCGATAGTTTGAAAGGAAAACAGGGACGTTTCCGCCAGAATCTGCTTGGTAAACGTGTGGATTATTCGGCACGTTCGGTTATTGTTGTAGGCCCGGAACTTAAAATGCACGAATGCGGTATCCCAAAAGATATGGCTGCCGAATTATATAAACCGTTTATCATCCGAAAACTCATTGAGAGAGGTATTGTAAAAACGGTAAAATCGGCAAAAAAAATCGTAGACAGAAAAGAACCTGTGGTTTACGATATTCTGGAATACGTGATGAAAGGACATCCCGTTCTACTGAACCGTGCCCCTACTCTTCACCGCTTGGGTATTCAAGCTTTCCAACCAAAACTTATTGAAGGAAAAGCCATTCAGCTGCATCCGCTATCGTGTACGGCTTTTAACGCCGACTTCGATGGTGACCAAATGGCAGTTCACTTGCCACTCGGCAACGAAGCCATTCTGGAAGCACAAATCCTGATGCTTGCTTCGCACAATATCCTTAACCCTGCTAACGGTGCGCCTATTACGGTTCCATCGCAAGACATGGTACTCGGTTTGTATTACATTACAAAAATACGCCCGGGAGCAAAAGGTGAAGGTATGACTTTTTACGGAGAAGAAGAATCCATTATTGCGTACAATGAGGGTGCGGTAGATATTCACGCCTTAGTAAACGTTATGGTTGATGATATCGATGAAAACGGAGATCCTATTCGTAAAATGCATCAAACAACCGTTGGCCGCGTAATTACCAACGAATATATTCCCAAAGAAGTTGGATATATCAATGAACTGCTCTCAAAAAAATCGCTCCGCGACATTATCGGGAAAGTGATTAAAACTTGTGGAGTAGCTCGCACAGCTCAATACTTGGATGATATTAAAGACCTTGGCTATAGAATGGCTTTCAAAGGTGGATTGTCATTCAACCTCGAAGACGTAATTATCCCAAAAGAAAAAGAAGATTTAATTCAACAAGGATACAACGAAGTAGAGCAGATAATGGATAACTATAACATGGGATTCATTACGTACAACGAGCGTTACAATCAAATTATCGATACGTGGACACACATTAACTCCAAGTTATCAAATATTTTGATGAAACAACTTGCTGAAGACGATAAAGGATTTAACTCGGTGTACATGATGCTCGATTCGGGCGCTCGTGGTTCACGCGAGCAAATTCGTCAGCTCTCCGGCATGCGTGGTTTGATGGCAAAACCGCAAAAAAGCGGCGCTGAAGGCGCTCAGATTATCGAAAACCCCATTCTTTCGAACTTTAAAGAAGGACTTTCGGTATTAGAGTACTTTATCTCGACACACGGTGCTCGTAAAGGTCTTGCCGATACAGCTCTAAAAACAGCCGATGCCGGTTACCTCACCCGTCGTTTGGTGGACGTTTCTCAAGACGTAATCATCAACGAAGTGGACTGCGGCACATTACGCGGACTAACTGCTACGGCCATTAAAAATAATGATGAAATAATTGCCTCACTAAACGAACGTATTCTCGGACGAGTTTCCGTACACGATGTTCAACACCCTACTACCGGAGAAATTCTGGTAAATTCCGGTGAAGAAATCACGGAAGAAATTGCTGAAAAGATAGACAAGTCGCCCATTGAACGTGTAGAAATTCGTTCGGTTCTTACTTGTGAATCCCGTCACGGTGTTTGTGCTAAATGCTACGGAAGAAATCTGGCTACCGGACAAATGGTACAAAAAGGAGAAGCCGTGGGTGTTATTGCCGCTCAATCCATCGGAGAACCGGGTACACAGCTTACGCTCCGTACTTTCCACGTGGGAGGTATTGCATCTAACATTGCTACTGAAAACAGAATTACCACTAAATACGACGGTGTTTTGGAATTCGACGAACTTCGTTTTGTTGAAACTCAAGATTCAGAAGGAAAGAGCTACAAAGTGGTAGTGAGCCGTTTGGTAGAAATGCGAATTATTGATCCTAACACTAAGATCGTTCTTTTGTCGCACAACGTTCCTTACGGTGCAAAACTGTACTTCAACGATAACGACAAAGTGAAAAAAGGCGATTTAATTTGTGAATGGGACCCGTTCAACGCGGTAATTATTTCGGAAGCAACCGGAAAAATCAAATTCGAAAACTTTATCGAAAGTGTTACCTATAAAGTTGAATCTGACGAACAAACCGGATTGAAAGAGAAAGTTATTATCGAATCGCGCGATAAAACGAAAGCTCCATCGGCGCATATTTTGAATCAGGACGATGACGTACTACGTACATATTCACTTCCACTCGGCGCTCACATCGTGAAAAGCGATAATGATGAGATTAAAGTGGGTGACGTGCTGGTAAAAATTCCGCGTGCAGTGGGCAAAACAGGCGACATCACAGGAGGTCTTCCGCGTGTTACCGAGTTGTTCGAAGCGCGTAATCCTTCTAATCCTGCCGTTGTTTCTGAAATTGACGGTGAAGTTTCGTTCGGTAAGATTAAACGTGGTAATCAAGAGATTTCCGTTACATCAAAAATTGGAGAAATTAAAAAATATCTCGTTCCACTATCGAAACAAATTCTTGTGCAAGAAAATGACTTTGTTCGTGCCGGCATGCCGTTATCAGACGGAGCTACCACTCCAGCCGATATTTTGGCAATTATGGGACCAACAGCCGTACAAGAGTATATTGTGAACGAAGTTCAAGATGTATATCGCTTGCAAGGTGTGAAAATTAACGATAAACACTTTGAGGTTATTGTTCGTCAGATGATGCGTAAGGTAGAAGTGGTTGAGCCGGGCGATACCCGATTCTTAGAGCAACAATTGGTTGACAAACACGAAATGATGGAAGAAAACGACCGTATCTGGGGTAAGAAAGTTATTCTGGATGCAGGAGATTCTCAGATTTTCGAACCGGGACAGATTGTTACCGCACGTAAACTACGCGACGAAAACAGTTCACTTAAACGCCGAGACCTAAAATTGGTTGAAGCACGCGATGCTGTTCCGGCAACCGCCAATCAAGTACTGCAAGGTATTACACGTGCCGCACTTCAAACCAAAAGCTTTATGTCTGCCGCCTCGTTCCAGGAAACTACAAAAGTTCTGAACGATGCAGCTATCAACGGAAAAGTGGATACACTGGAAGGATTGAAAGAAAACGTTATTTGCGGACACTTGATTCCGGCAGGAACCGGACTTCGCGAATATGATAAAATTATCGCCGGATCGAAAGATGATTTTGATCGGATGAATGCTAACAAACGATCGCCACTGTATCAGGAAGTGGAAGAAGAAGCGTAAAAGATGGTGGATGTCTGAAAACAGATATCCGGTGACAATAAATGAAAAACCCGCAAGTGGCACAAACCAACTTGCGGGTTTTGTTATTAATTTTTGTTTGCCATGAACAAAGTTTATCAAGGTAAAAGCGTTACTTTTGAAATAACCACAATAAAAAAAGCGACAAACCTAAGATTTCGTCGCTTTTAATTTATATATTAAAACACTACTGTTGCTCCAGTTGTAATGTTTTGCTTGGTTGATCACAAACTTCAGTTGGACCGAAATATTGAATCGGACCGGGATAAACGTAATCGGTTTCAATAGCCCATTTATCTCGTTGACTGGCAAAATACTTGAACGGATTACCATTCAGTTTCACTAAAGCTTTTTGTATAACCGGTTTCATTTCTCCGTGGCGACGCTCCATATTCATCATCATGGTGATGGGAATTCCGCCGGCAATCCATTCGGTAACGGAAGCAGTTGTGTTACGTACCGAAGACATATATCCGGTTTTTCCTGCGGCAATCAGCATAGAAGCCGTATAACCCAGTGAATAACAATAATCCGCATCGTAGTTTGATGGAGCAGCACAACGTCCTTCGTATCCGAAGAAGTGTGTAATGGTAGCAAATTTGCTTTTATATTTACCTTCTTTTTTCCACTCTTCGAGTCGATTTTTCACCATCTCAGCCAACAGTTTTTCCGTTTCAATCAACGAAACCTGTACGTTGCCGTGCGGATCGCGATCGAGCGTTAACTGACGTGCAACCGCACTGGGTAGGCTGGCATATATTTTTGAATTTACAGGAGAAAGTTTACTGATAATATAATCGCGTTTACCTGAACGGCGCACAAGATCAAATTCCTCCTGATGTTTTGCCAGATAATCGTTTAATTCTGAAATTAAGGCTTTCATTGCCGGAATAAATTCTATCAATCCTTCCGGAATTAACACCGTTCCAAAATCCATCCCTTTTTCCGCTCTATTAACAACAACGGTTGCAATCTCATCAACAATATTATCAAGCGATTGCTGTTTAGCTTCCACTTCCTCCGAAATAATGCAGATATTGGGTTGAGTTTGCAGTGCACATTCTAAGGCTATATGCGATGCCGAACGCCCCATCAGTTTAATAAAATGCCAGTATTTGCGTGCCGAGTTGCAGTCACGTTGAATGTTTCCGATAACTTCGGAATATACTTTACAAGCGGTGTCGAACCCAAACGATGTTTCTATCTGCTCATTTTTCAAGTCTCCGTCGATAGTTTTAGGACAACCAATAACCTGAACTCCGGCATTGATGGACTTGTAATATTCTGCCAGCACACAGGCGTTGGTGTTGGAATCATCCCCACCGATAATAACTAACGCTTGAATACTGAGTTTTTTCAGAATTTCCAATCCTTTATCAAATTGCTCTTTTTCTTCAAGCTTGGTACGTCCCGATCCAATAATATCAAATCCGCCCGTGTTGCGATATTCGTCAATTATATCGGCAGTAAGTTCTTTGTACTCGTGGTTCACCAATCCGGCCGGACCAAGGATAAAACCGTAAAGACGGCTATCGGGATGAAGGCGTTTGATTCCATCAAAAATTCCGGCGATAACATTATGTCCGCCTGGCGCTTGTCCTCCCGACAAGATAACACCAACGTTCACAGGATTTTTTGTTCCCATTTCACCTGATGATTGTTCAAAGGTAATTATGGGCATCCCATACGTGTTAGGAAATAGTTTTTTAATCTCTTCCTGATCGCTTACCGCAGTAGTAGATGTTCCCTCTTTGGGTTGCACATTTCCGCTAAGAACATGTGGCATTTTAGGAACATAATCTGCTCTGGCAATTTGTAAAGCACTCTTTGACATTTTAATCTAATATTTAATTGATTGATTTCTTATTGATAACCTAACTAAAAAAGTGCACAAATTTAGTAATTTTTCTTGAGATATTAAAGTGTTTTGTAAAAAAGGTTTAACTCACTAACAGGCATCAATTAGGAGTAATTGGTTAAAGAAAAATATTGAAATCAGCCGCTTATTATTTTGAATTTAGCATATTTGAGCAACAATTGTTTTTGTCCCGCGGAGTCGAAGTCAACAAAAGCGCGCTTGTCACCTCCCGATAATTCAATGGCAGTAACCACTCCTCTACCAAACCGCTCGTGTTCTATTACGTTTCCTTCTTTTAATTGTCCGGCTTCTTCGGACAATTGTAATGAAGAGTTTGATGATTGTTTGAGAGGAACTTGACGCGAAGGTCTACTAAAATCAGCAGGAGCAGCCGATCGATTAAAGGAGGTGCTTTCTCGTTTTTGTCGCATCGATTCCCAAAATCCGTCGGATGCACCTTCTCTGAAAGAAGACAACGTGTTCTGCTCCATCAGCAAAAAACGAGGTTCGATATCTTTCAGAAACTGGCTTTCGCGTGTGGCGTTAGTACTTCCATTTCTGAAACGGCTTTTGGCAAAAGTAATAGTGCATGTTTTTTCGGCTCGGGTGATAGCCACGTAAAACAGACGCCGCTCCTCCTCCACTCCACGTGGTTCGAACTTTGCCATGCTCGATGGGAAAAGATCTTCTTCCATTCCCACCACAAAAACATGTCCAAATTCTAAACCTTTGGCGGAATGGACAGTCATGAGAGTTACTTTTTCGTTGTCGTTTTCCTCACCCGTATCCTGATCGGTAAGCAGCGAAACTTCTGAAAGAAAATCTACCAAACGAATATTCTCCTCGCCTTGTTCTAATCTTTCAGATACAAAACCGCTAATTGCATTTAGTAATTCCTGTATATTTTGTGCACGGCTCATGCCTTCGGGTGTCATATCTTCGTAGGCTTCTTTAACAATCCCGCTTTCTTTCAACACATTTTGTGCCAAATCATACGCGTTGAGCGTTTCGTTATCGGCAATAAAACCACCGATAAGTTCATAAAATCCAGACAATCTTTTAGCAGTTCCGGCATTCACAGCCAGATTATACTGCAACGGAGAAGCCAGCACTTGCCACAGGCTCACATTGTGTAAACGGGCACATTCCGATATTTTGCCAACGGTAACATCGCCAATTCCACGTGTGGGGTAATTCACAATTCGACGAAACGCATCCTCATCGCTAGGATTTACAATAAGACGGAAATAACTGATAATATCTTTGATCTCTTTACGCTGATAAAACGACAACCCGCCATAAATTCTATACGGGATATTTTTCTTACGCAACGCCTCTTCAAAAATACGCGATTGGGCATTGGTGCGATACAAAATAGCAAAACTGCTGAACGCGGCGTGTTCCTCATAACGCATCCGCGCAATTTTGTTGGCAACAATAAGTCCTTCTTCGAAATCGGAGAAAGCACTTATCACTTCTATCTTTTCGCCCTCTTCGTTTTCCGAGAAAACATCTTTGAAAATCTGTTCTTTATTTTTTTTGATTAGGCTATTGGCCGCATTTACAATATTTTTTGTAGAGCGGTAATTTTGTTCTAACTTAAAGACCTGTGTCTGGGGAAATGTGGATTTAAATTTCAGGATATTATCGATATTCGCACCCCGAAAAGAATAAATACTTTGCGCATCATCGCCCACCACACAAACCCGATTATGCATTTCTGCCAACTGCTTCACAATAAGATGCTGCGCGAAATTGGTATCCTGATATTCATCTACCAACACAAATTGAAAGCGATTGCGATAATTTTCCAACACATCGGGATTATCACGCAACAAAATGTTGGTGTACATCAGCAAATCGTCAAAATCCATACTGTTACCAGCTTTCAAGCGACTTTGGTATCGCTGGTAAATTTCAAACAGTTGTGGACGTTTAGAAGCACGGTCGTATTCGATAATCTCCCTGTTTTGCACGTACATTTTGGGAGTTACCAATCCGTTTTTCGCTCTTGATATTTGGTTATGCACTCCACTTGGTTTATAAACTTTATCATCGAGTTGCATTTCTTTGATGATCAGACGAATTAAGTTTTTGGAGTCGGACGAATCGAAAATGGTGAAATTTGAGGTAAAACCAATCCGCTCGGCTTCGCTGCGCAATATGCGTGAAAAAATGGAGTGAAAAGTTCCCATCCAGAGTTGTCGGGCTTTTTTCTCACCTACTAAATCGGCAATACGCGATTTCATTTCACGTGCAGCTTTGTTAGTAAATGTGAGTGCCAAAATATAATACGGCGGGAGGCCTTGCTCCAGCAAATAAGCAATTTTATAGGTAAGCACACGGGTTTTGCCCGATCCGGCACCGGCAATAATAAGCGATGGCCCGTCGCAAAATTCTACGGCGGCACGTTGAGCGGGATTGAGTGTATTGAGTAATTTTTCCATTTATTTTGTTCCTGCGGAATACAAAAGTACGAAAAACACGGCACAAAATAAAAAACCGTCCTCACGATGAGAACGGTTTTATAAGTATTCGGATTTGTCTTTTATTTAAATGAATGATCTCGCATGCCCATATTCATTTTCAAAACACCACCTTAAGGATATATACAGGTATTCACAAACTTTATTTACCAACACGCTTAAAGAAACAAGCTAAAGAGTAAGCCTAAAACTCACGTCCCACATAACATTTGCGGCAAAGCGGCTGATACTCTTGCATTTCCCCTAACATCACTTGCTTTTCACCCGCAACAATACGATGTGAATAATTGGCAAGCGAACCGCAACGAACACAAATGGCGTGAACTTTAGTCACATCATCGGCAATGGCGCACAATGCGGGCATAGGTCCAAAAGGAACGCGCTTGAAATCCATATCGAGTCCGGCAATAATTACCCGTATTCCTTGATCGGCAAGTTGTTGACAAACATCGGCAAGACCTTTGTCGAAAAACTGTGCTTCATCAATTCCCACCACTTCCACTTCGGATGAAAGCAGTAGAATATTACTGGAGTGCTCAACGGGTGTAGAAAGAATGGAGTTTTTGTCGTGCGACACCACTTCTTCCTGCGAATATCGGACATCTATTGCCGGTTTGAAAATTTCTACGTTCTGGCGGGCAATTTTTGCGCGGCGAAGCCTGCGAAGCAGTTCTTCTGTTTTTCCGGAGAACATGGAGCCGCAAATCACTTCTATGCGTCCTTTGCGTTGGGTTTCGTTGGGGTTGTTTTCGTTGTACATGTATGTGGTGTGTGGTTTGAGTTATGAGGTATGGGATAAGAACTAATCAAAGTCATTCCATTTCAATTCAACGTATTGAATATATTTGTTAATTCTGGCGCCCAAAATATCGTATTGTTCGTGTAAGTCTTTGAATGGTATGCTTATTTCTGGGTAAAGTTCAATTATCTCTTGAAGATGCAACAACGTTTCTCCATTACTGGAGTGAGAAAAGACAAGAAATCGGATATATTCCTGCTTGTATCTACTTCTTCCATACCCTTCTACAATATTGGCAACTACCGATTCAGAAGATCGTCTTATTTGTGAACCTAACTCATACATCTCATGCTTGGGTAATTTAAAAGACTCTCTATGAGTTTTTATAAATAATTCATACGCTGATTTGAATATTTCTAATTTTCTAAAAGCCATAATCTATTTTTTTAGTAAAAAACTGTCCGTAATACCTCATACCTCACTTTCCTTTCACAATTTTCTTAATTTCACTCAATTTATTCAATGCTTGAATAGGTGTCAGATTATTGACGTCGAGATTGATAATTTCATCGCGAACTTGGCTTAAAACAGGATCATCCAATTGGAAAAAATTCAGTTGATAGCCTTCACGCTTTTCTACAATATCTTTTATGGGTTTATTAATTCCTTGCTTACGGTTGGAAGTTTCCATTTGCTCAAGAATAGCTTCCGATCGTTTGGTGATGCTTTGCGGCATTCCTGCCATTTTGGCAACGTGAATACCAAAACTGTGTTCACTACCACCGGGCAAAAGCTTTCGCAGAAAAATAACTTTATTGTCAATTTCCTTAACCGCAACGTTATAATTCTTGATTCGCTTAAACGATTTTTCCATTTCGTTCAACTCGTGATAATGCGTGGCGAACAGTGTTTTTGCTCTCGCTTTTGGATGTTCGTGAATGTATTCCACAATTGACCATGCGATGGATATTCCGTCGTATGTGCTTGTTCCACGGCCCAATTCATCGAAAAGCACTAAACTTCGTTCCGAAATATTGTTGATAATGTTGGCAGCCTCGTTCATTTCCACCATAAACGTAGACTCGCCCAATGAAATATTATCGGATGCGCCAACACGGGTAAAAACTTTATCTACTAATCCAATTTTTGCCGATTCGGCAGGAACAAAACTTCCGATTTGTGCCATAATCGTTATCAACGCCGTTTGGCGTAACAAAGCCGATTTACCGGCCATATTGGGTCCGGTGATGATGATAATTTGCTGCGAATCGCAGTCGAGATAAACATCATTGGCAATATACGGCTCATCGGGCGGAAGTTGTTTTTCGATAACGGGATGGCGACCGTTTTTGATATCAATGGCATCGGATTCGTTTATTTCGGGACGAATATATTTATTTTCCTGCGCTGCTTTCGCAAAAGACAATAAACAATCGGCACGGGCAATGACATTTGCATTGATTTGAATAGTAGGAATATATTCTATTAAGCTCTGCACAAGAGAGTTGTAAAGTTGTGCTTCAAGAGATAAAATTTTTTCTTCGGCGCCTAATATTTTTTCTTCGTACTCCTTCAACTCCTCGGTGATGTATCGTTCGGCGCTCACCAGCGTTTGCTTGCGTATCCACGTTTCGGGAACTTTATCTTTATGTGTGTTGCGCACTTCAATATAATATCCGAAAACATTGTTGAATGCTATTTTCAGTGACGGAATTCCGGTTTCGGCGCTTTTCCGTTGTTGCAATTGCAAGAGATAATCTTTACCTGAGTAGGCAATATCACGAAGTTCATCTAATTGCGGATGCACTCCTTTTTTTATCACGCCACCCTTGGTTAGCAACGCAGGTGGATCGGGAAAAACCTCCCGCTCAATGCGGTCTCGGATAACGGGGCACGGATTTAATTGTTCGCCCATCTCTTTTAAACTGATGTTATCAGACGATAAAAATGCTTCGCGAATGGGTTCTATCGCAGTTAGTGCAACTTTTAATTGTACTACTTCGCGCGGCGAGATCCTGCCCACGGCAGCTTTAGATATAATACGCTCTAAATCACCTATGAGCGAAAGTTTCTCTTCAAGCAGTTGTTTTAATTCCGTTTCACGAAAAAAGTTTTCCACCACATCTAAGCGATTTTCAATTGGCTTTGCTTCTTTGAGCGGAAACACAATCCAACGGCGCAACATGCGTGAGCCCATGGGGGAAACCGTCTTATCGAGAATATCAAGTAAACTTTTTCCGCCTTCATTCATCGTGGAGATCAACTCTAAGCTGCGAACCGTAAATTTGTCCAAACGAACATATCGACTTTCTTCAATTTGAGTTAGCGAAACAATGTGTCCGAGTTGTGAATGCTGAGTGATATCTAAATAATGCATTATCGTGCCGGAGGCGATAATTCCAAGCGCTAAATTTTGTACGCCGAATCCTTTCAGGTTTTTGGTGTTGAAGTGTTTCAACAAGCGATCGCGAGCGGCATCATCGGTAAATATCCAGTCGTCGAGTTCGAATAGGAAATAACCCGAACCAAAATGCTCCTCGAACTTGCGCTTACTACCACGCTCAACAAGTATTTCTTTGGGTGCAAAACTGGACAGGAGCTTATCAATATCGTCTTTTGTGCCTTCGGCAGTAAGAAATTCACCGGTAGAAATATCAAGAAAAGAGATACCAAACAGTTTTCCATTTATTGAGTAAATAGCACTCAAAAAATTATTTTCCTTGTGGTTCAACACATTATCATCAATGGAAACTCCGGGCGTAACCAATTCGGTAATACCGCGCTTTACAAGTTTTTTAGTGAGTTTAGGATCTTCCAACTGATCGCAAATGGCAACACGCTTTCCGGCACGCACTAATTTGGGAAGGTACGTATCTAAGGCGTGGTGTGGAAATCCGGCCAACTCCACGAATTGTGCAGCACCATTGGCACGACGCGTTAGCGTGATTCCCAAAATCTCTGATGCAGTAACGGCATCATCGGAAAAAGTTTCATAAAAATCGCCTACCCTGAAGAGCAAAATGGCATCGGGGTGTTGTCCTTTAATCTCGATGAATTGCTTCATCATAGGCGTTTCTGCTATCTGCTTGCTCACTTATCTGTATAAATTAAATTATCCAATAACAAATTTACTGTGTAATTGATTGAATGAGATTGATGGCAGATTGAACGAGATTGAGTAAAAGCAGTTGTCCATCAAACTTTTTCAATCTTAATTAATCTTTCTCAATCCCGACCATATTACACTGTGTGACTTATATATTCTGATGTGTAATGATTTTTTCTTTGGAAAAAGGATAACAAAGATAATAATTATTTACGATTTACAATTTGAGATTTGGGATTTGTGCACTCTTTTTTCGCCCTATCTCCCTTTCACCAAATCTCCAAGTCGCTTCCTCAACTCTTTCACTCCTTCCGATGCACCTTTTTTAATATGATGCACATCGTATCGGCTGGTTCTTACATCTTGGGGATCGATAAGATAAACGGGAATGTGTTTTTTTACATAATCTAGTAATCCTGCTGCCGGATAAACATTCATAGAAGTGCCAATGATTACAAAGATATCAGCTTGTTCCGCAATTTTTGCCGCTTCGGATATCATGGGAACAGCTTCGCCAAACCACACGATATGCGGACGAAGCTGATGACCTCTTTCACATTTATCGCCTATATTTATATCCGGTTTATCTGCCGTTAATTCATAAATCAGCGATTCATCGGCAGTTGAACGCACTTTCATCAACTCGCCGTGCAAATGCAATACATTGGCGCTCCCCGCCTGCTCATGCAAGTTATCGATATTTTGCGTGATGATATGCACGTCAAAATCTTTTTCCATTTCTGCAATTCCAATGTGCCCTTCATTGGGTTTCACCTTTACCAACTCACGACGGCGAATATTATAAAACTCCAAAACCAATGCTGGATTTTTGTAAAATGCTTCAGGCGTGGCAACATCTTCTACCCGATATTTATCCCACAGTCCACCCGAATCTCTAAAAGTAGAAATTCCGCTTTCGGCACTCATTCCCGCTCCCGTAAGTACAACTATTTTTTTCATTTTTTCTATAAATTGATAACTGTAAACTAACGACTAATCTTCGCAAATATAGTTTTTTATCCTCAAAATTAAAATTATTTCATATTAAAATCGTATTTTTGTGCCCTAAATCAAAAAAGGTAAAAGTTAAATGGATAAATTAAGTTACGCGTTAGGAATGAGCATGGCTTCGAGCTTGGTTAATTCGGGATTAAATAAAATTGATGTAGATTCGTTTGTGAAAGCATTTGTTGAAGTGATTAACAACGGCGCTGCAGAAATGAGTCCGCAAGAAGCTAATCAGTATATTCAGGAATATTTGAGCAAACGACAAAATGAAATGTTAGACGAAAACCTGAAAGCAGGACACGAATTCCTTGAGGAAAACAAAAAGAAAAATGGAGTGGTAACGCTTTCCAGCGGATTACAGTATAAAATTCTGAAAGAAGGAACGGGGGCAAAACCTAAAGCAACCAACAAAGTAAGATGCCACTATCACGGAACACTAATAAACGGCAAGGTTTTTGACAGTTCTGTAGAAAGAGGACAACCTGCCGTTTTTGGTGTAAACCAAGTAATAAAGGGCTGGGTAGAAGCATTGCAATTAATGCCCGTTGGCTCAAAATGGCAATTATATATTCCGTCGGAATTGGCGTACGGAAGTCAGGGAGCCGGAAGTTCAATTGAGCCCAACTCAACTTTAATTTTTGATGTAGAATTACTCGGTATAGAATAAAACAATAACTGTAGAGACGCAATGCTTGCGTTTCAATGATAACATAACAACTGAACAATTTAAATAAAAAAGAAGAAAATGAAAAGAAAAAACTTTTTTGTACTTGGCACACTGGCAGCATTTGCAATTATGTTGTCATCATGTGGTGGAGGCGCTCCCACAGCATCATTAAAAAATGATGTGGACAGTATTTCTTATGCTTACGGTGTTAACCTAGCCGATCAAGGAGGATTGATGCAATATTTAGAGCAATCCGGAATTATTCAAAGTGCATCGGGTATCGAGTATGACTATCAAATGCGTATTGCAGCAGCCGATTCTACTCAAAAAGATGCATTGCAAAAAGAGATGAAGGCAAAAATCGACTCTTTAAACAAAGTAAATGCTCCAAAGTTAAATGACTTTATCAAAGGATTGCAAGAATCACTAAAAGGTGGAAAAGAAAAATCAGCTTATATTCAAGGCTTAAGCGTCGGACATCAGATTTCCCAGCAAATGCTTCCACAATTCAGCACAATGCTATTTGGACAAGATTCCACTAAAAAAATCAATAACAACCAAATGCTGGCCGGTCTTGTAGCTGCATTGAAAAATCAAGATACTGCTATTTCGAAAATGGATGCCAATGGACTAATCCAACGCAAAGCAGAAGAAGCACAAGCGCAAGCGCAAGCTAAACAGGAAGAAGAATTAAAGGTTCAATATAAAGACAGTATTGCTGCCGGCGAGAAATTCTTAGCCGATAATGCTCAACGCGAAGGCGTTGTTACTCTTCCCAGCGGATTACAATACGAGATTCTTCGCAAAGGCAACGGCCTAATCCCAACTGACGCTAACACAGTAAAAGTTCATTATCACGGAACTCTTATCAACGGAACTGTTTTCGACAGCAGTGTTGACAGAAAAGAGCCCGCTACTTTCGGTGTTACTCAAGTTATAAAAGGCTGGACGGAAGCCCTCAAACTAATGCCCGTTGGTTCGAAATGGAAACTATACGTTCCTTACGATTTGGCTTACGGCGCACAAGACCGTGGAACTATTAAACCCTTCTCAACACTTATTTTTGATGTGGAATTGTTAGGAATAGAAAACTAAAAAAACGTTTTTATTCAAAATATTTTATTCAGGGATGACCAACGGTCATCCCTGTTTTTTGTATGAAACATCCGGACAAATAACAATCTCCATATTTATGAAGAAATCACCTTAGTGAATATTTGCAAATATTAACTAACTCTTATGATGTAAAATCAGAAAAACACCTATACCGCTCAGCCATATATTATAAAACTTAGAAACTCCTCTGATCTTTTTTATGCGATATTTTTTTAGTCATTTCTTGATGGATTTGGACTTTCTTTTCGCATTAAATAGCGAGCAATAGGTAGAGACGTGACACTGTGTCCGACCTTATGACGGAGTCGTTTCTCTACAAAAACACGAAAAGGGCAAAAAACAACATAAAAGATATAGATAAAAACTTGTCCGACTTTTGACAGTTTCAAAACAGCTTCTTAATCTACAGTATAATTCACCCAAGCCAAAAACTTAACAATAATTCAGAATTCATCATTTATCACCCCCCTTTCACAGCTACTAAAGTGTAACTAAAACACTATTATTTCAGAAAGAATGTTGTGAAAAAAACGAAATAATTACAAAAAACGAACACTGGTATGGAAAATTAATTTATATTTGCAGCAAGATTACAAATAAAAACTTATGTTAATCGCTATAAAGATGCGCCCACACCTGTTATTAACACACTACTTCGCACTCCTATTCATAGGAAGCTATATTATTCGCCATGCTTGTTGGCAAAAATTCATATATAATATAAAACAATAAAAAATTAACAAATTATTTAATTTAAAAGTAGAGTTTATGAAAAGAAAGTTAATTATGTTTTTGACCTTATTCTTTATGGGAATAGGGATTGTGGTGGCTCAAACACAAGTACGAGGTACGGTTGTGGATGAGCAAGGAGAACCTGCTATTGGTGCAAGTATTCTCATAAAAGGCACTTCGCAAGGAACTGTAACCGACGCGAATGGAAATTTCAACCTCGCAGCTCCGGCAGGTGGCACACTTGTAATTTCTTATGTGGGATATATTACTCAAGAAGTTCAAGTAAGCCCAAATGTGAAAGCAACATTAGTACCAGATGCCGAACTGTTGGATGAAATAGTTGTGGTAGGATATGGAACACAAAGGAAAAAAGATGTTACAAGTTCGATTTCTCAAATTAAAGGGGATGATTTATCATCAAAAGCATCTCCCAGTTTCATGCAACAAATGGCAGGAAGGGCTTCAGGAGTTCAGGTAATTTCTCCTTCGGGCGATGTTACGCAGCCTCCCCGTGTTGTTATTCGTGGTGTTAGCACTATCTCTTCATCTAATACTCCCCTTTACGTAATCAATGGAGTACCGGTAACATCAGGCAACGTGGGTTATTCTTATTCGAATAACAATGCCCTCGCCGATATTAATCCATCAGACATTGAGTCATTTGAAATCTTAAAAGATGGAGCAGCGACAGCAATCTATGGCTCACGTGCTGCAAATGGTGTAGTTTTAATAACAACGAAAAAAGGGAAACAGGGAGCAGCAAAAATAAGTTATGATTCATGGATGGGATGGTCATCAGCTGCTAAACTCTACGACTTATTGAATGCCGAACAGTTTGTAGCAATTGCTAACGAAAAGTACACAAACAAGGGTGATAATCCTCAAGCTGCGATGGATACTGAAGGAACCAATACTAATTGGTATGATTATGTTTTTAGAACAGGATTCCAGCATAGTCATACCGTGTCCATTTCAGGAGCTTCTCCTCAAACACAATACTTCATGTCAGCTGGTTATACAGATCAAAAAGGACTATCTATCAACAACAGCTACAATCGCTATACTTTCTACGCAAAAGCAGAACATAAGTTTCTAAAAGATTATTTAACCGCCGGATTCTCACTTAATGCATCCAATCAGGTGAATACAGGTCCAGTAAAAGGAACTAATTCCATCAGCGATAATATGTATGCGAGTTCGAGGATGCTACCAAACGTTGCCGTTTATAATCCTGACGACCCAACCGGGTTTAATATCGAGCCAAGCGACCGTAAATCATTAGCTAAAGGTCCAAATAATCGAACAATCGAAAACACAATTCCAAACATAGTATGGGTATTGAAGAATAACGTACAGAAAAACATATCTTACAGGCTTCTTCCTACTGCCAACATAGACATCAGGCCCACAAACTGGCTTATGTTTAGATCGTTGGTGGGAGCAGACATTAACTTAATTGACGATAGTTATGTTTGGAAACCCGAATCGGGCGATGGTTTCGGTTACAAAGGGCTTATCAGCAGATCGTCCATCAAAAGACAACGCTGGAATTTCCAAAACATCCTGTCTGCAAACAAATCATTTGGATTGCACAATCTGGATGCAACAGCCGTTGCAGAATGGACAAATTATGTTTATAACCGCTTTACCGCGGGAGCACGTGACTTTGCTGTTCCTTTCTTTGTAGATGAAATGATTTCCGATACGTACGTTACGCAAAGTTCGGGTGGTAGCTGGACAACAAACGGATTGGCCTCTTACATCTTCCGGGCAAACTACAACTATAACAGCATCTATTATGTGGGCGGCTCCATTCGTCGTGATGGAATCTCAAGCCTGCATCAAAATAACCGTTGGGGAACATTTTACGGAGGTTCCGCAGCTATTCGTATTTCTGGCCTAGATTTCTGGAAAGAAAGTTCAATCAATGATATTATCAGCGATTTCCGTATCAGAGGAAGCTTTGCAGAAGTAGGAAACGACAGATTGTCAAGAGATTTTATGTATAGTGATCTTTTTACCGGACAGAAATACGGCGATCAGGCAGGAATTTCTTATTATCAGACAGGAAATCCCATTTTGCGATGGGAAAAACAGAAAATCCTCGATTTCGGATTTGATGCTGCTTTCCTTCATAACCGATTCAATCTTGTCTTTGCGTACTGGCAAAAAGACAACAGCGATATTGTGTTGGATGTCCCTACTCCTCCATCGTTGGGTATTCCGTGGAACGTAATCGCACAAAACTATGGGAATATCAGAAATAGCGGCATTGAACTTGAATTAGGAGGTAATATAATCCAACAAAACGATCTGATTTGGAAGACTGCATTCAACTTTTCCACTCAACAAAGTAAAGTAGTTACATTGGTAAATGATATTCCGTATGAACATTATATTTTACGCGAAGGAGAATCTTTGAACGCGCTTTGGGGCTATCAATATGCCGGTGTTAACATGAAAAACGGAAATCCGATGTATTATAAAAAAGACGGCTCCATTGTTCAGGGAAATATTACAGACTCCAAATATTACGTGTATGATCCCGCTAATCCTGCCGATATAAGCAAGGCAGCCAATCTGGTTCAGGACGACAAAGTAATTCTCGGCAACTCTCTACCTACTTGGTTTGGGGGATTTGACAATACCGTTACTTATAAAGATTTCGATTTCAACGTTTTCTTCCGCTTTTCGGGAGGCAATAAAATTGCAAACGTTACCCGCCGAGATATGTTGGATCAAGGATTTACAAACAGCAGCACAGAGATTTTAGGCCGTTGGCAAAGCGAGAGCAAACCGGGCAATGGCAATGTTCCCAAGCTGTATTACGGAAAAGGCGGTTTTATTAACATGACCGATCAAGGTTCATCACGTTGGGTTGAGAACGGAGACTTCCTGAAACTTCAAAACGTTTCGGTAGGATACAATTTACCAAAAGAACTTTGTAAACTGTTGTGGATTGAAAGAGCCAGAATATATGTGCAGGGACAAAACTTGGCTACTTTCACCAAATACAGCGGATTAGATCCGGAAGGTTATACGGTAATTCCGGGAGTTGACTGGAACGGAAATCCGCAACAACGGACATTCCTGATTGGATTGAATATTGGGTTTTAGGCAATTAACATTAAACAAAATATAAATATCAAAATATGAAAAAAATATTATCTATCCTATTCATCGCCACATTATTTTTCAGTTGCACTGACCATGCGATTAATCTTGCGCCAAAAGATGCAATTCTCTATGATGCCTCTTTCTCTACACCCGAACGCTGTGAGTTGGCTATAGTGGGTTGTTATGATGCTGCACAAAGCGGCTATTACCCGGGTAACAACCAAAGAAGAGGTTATCCTTTTGGCGCCGCTACCGTACAGCAAGGTGATATGAAAGGCGAAAACATGCTAAATGTACAACAGTTTTTTGCTGTTACATACAATGGAGACTATACTGTGTCTTCTCCCAACGGACAAGCTCACTGGGAGTGTACCTATCAAATGATAAACAAAATAAATATTGTAATTGATGGCTTAAAAACAGCTCTAGAGAAAGGTATTATCACCGATGCAAAAGCCATAGACGGTGAAGCTGAAGTACGCTTCCTCAGAGCTTTGGGGCTACATGAATTGTTAGTATTTTTTGCAATGCCCTACGCCGCTACTCCCGATGCGTCTCATTATGGAGTTCCTGTAAGCATTGTTCCTATAAATACCATAGAGAAAGTTGCAGAGGCCAAAGAAGCCGGCAGAGCTACAGTAGCGACAACCTACAAGCAAATATTGGAAGACTTGGACTTTGCTGAAAATAATCTGGCCGCGACTAGGGCAGGCAGTTTGAGGATATCAAGGGCAACAAAAGGTGCTGCAATTGCATTGAAAGCACGTGTATATCAACACATGGGAAAATGGGGAGATGTAATCACCGAATCCAATAAAATTGTGAGTGCTACTGCTCCTTTCACAAGCTCCATTGGCGCTTATGCATTAACTGCTACCCCGGAAGGTCCCTTTGCCGACAACACTAAAAATACGGAATCGATATTTTCGATAGAAAACAGTGCATTGGATAACGCAACTAATAATGGTTCACTTTCTCAATTTTATTTTACGGTCCGCAATTTGGTATGTGTAAGCCCAATAATAATCAATGCCAGCTTTTGGCTGGAGAGCGATTTAAGACGGACACAATTATTGAAAAGAGCTACTTATGGTGGCATTGATGCTTTTTGGTCATGGAAATACCGTACCGGAACAGTCATGAATGATTGGACTCCAATCTTGCGCTATGCAGAAGTTCTTTTGAATTATGCCGAAGCTGAAGCTCGCCAAAACGGAGTAACTCAAAAAGCGGTAAACTTATTGAATGCAGTACGCAACAGGGCGGTAACAAAACCTGAGTTGCAATTCAGTGTTTCATCATTTGCTGACGTTGACGCGCTTATGAAAGCCATTTTACAGGAACGTGAAATTGAATTTCTAGCGGAAGGCAGACGCTGGCCGGATATTCACCGTCTGACATACGACAGCAAATATGCAGTAAAGAGCAAAGACGGAAAAGCGGGAATACCAGATAAAGCGTCTTGGGGCAGCATGAAAACCGCATCATATAATCCCGCATCAGGAGTTGTAGATCCCAATATTATTAAAACCTCTGGTTTCAACTTTGAAGACAGAAGATATATCTTTCCGGTCCCTCTTTCGGAAATTAGCTCAAATCCAAAACTTGCAGAACAGCAAAATGCTGGATGGTAACAAAATATAGCCATTAATTAAAAAACCGCTCCAAACAAGCGGTTTTTTAATTTTCACATATTTAATCATTTTAAATATAAAAAAAATCAATAATTCATTAAAAAAGGGTGTTATATTAAAAATTTAATTTATATTTGCAAACGAAGAAAAGCCTATTTTATGTTAATTGCTTATAAATACAGAAATTCATTGAGTTCTTTACCTTGAGATTTACTTACTTCCAAATTTAAAAATAAAATTATTAATAATTACAGCAATTACCTTAAAAAGATGATTTAAATACTATAATTGTTTAATTTAAAAGTAGAGTTTATGAAAAGAAAGTTAATTATGTTTTTGACCCTTTTCTTTATGGGAATAGGGATTGTGATGGCTCAAACACAAGTACGGGGAACCGTGGTGGATGAGCAAGGAGAACCTGCCATTGGTGCAACCATTCAGGTAAAAGGCACAACGCAGGGAACAGTTACCGATACAAATGGTAATTTTAACCTTTCAGCCCCTGCAGGCGGAACATTGATTGTTTCGTATGTGGGATATACAACGCAAGAAGTGCCGGTA
This sequence comes from Bacteroidia bacterium, assembly GCA_030538215.1. Taxonomy (GTDB): domain Bacteria; phylum Bacteroidota; class Bacteroidia; order Bacteroidales; family Dysgonomonadaceae; genus Petrimonas. The sequence continues at coordinate 5,324 of JAUNUM010000023.1, read as the reverse complement.
AGTGCGAATGTGAGAGTTGCACTTAAAACCGATGCGGAATTGTTGGATGAAGTAGTAGTTACTGGATACGGTACAACAACCAAGAAGGCATTTACTGGAGCAGCTTCTAGTATTGGTAATGAAACATTGAAAACAAGGCTTGATGCTAACCCAGTTAAATCGCTGAGCGGTACTGTTCCGGGCATTAACATTAGTTTGGGGTCTGGACAGCCGGGAGCACCTGCAACAGTATATATCCGTGGTAGGAACTCACTTAACTCAGGGACACAGCCACTTTATGTTATTGATGGTGTACCTTTTGAAACGGGTAACTTTACCATTCGTGGTAGCGAAGGTGTGGAAATTTCTCCACTATCAATGATTAACTCAGAAGATATTGAGTCTATGACGGTATTAAAAGATGCTACTGCGACATCCATCTATGGAGCAAGAGCTGCAAATGGTGTTATCGTGATTACTACCAAAAGAGGTAAAACTGGATTTCAAGCGAATTTTACAGCCAGAATTGGAACAGCAAGGATGCCCTACTTTAATGATGCATATCGTCCGGCTACTGCACAAAGATACCGTGAGGGAGTTGTTGATGCGATAGACAATGCTCAAAAGTATATGAAAAACAGTTCATATTTTAATGTGTATGAAAATGACTATGGACATGGTTATCCTAACACAAAAGACGGTTATGATAAGTGGCTTTCTGAATGGTATTTAGAAATTCCATTTGATGAAAAAAACGCTACACAATGGCTTGATGAGATTACCAGAAGTGGACTCCAGCAAAACTACACACTTGATATCTCTGGAGGAGGTAACTATGAAAGCGCACCCAGATATTTTGTTTCATTTGATTATTTAAAAGACGAAGGAATTATTTTGGGTAAAGATCTCACCAGGTATTCGATGCGTGTAAATTTAGACCAGGCACCTCTTAAATTTTTGAAGTATGGCATTAATACCAATCTGTCGATGACAGAAAGTAATGCCGGATCAGGTGGGGGCTACTTCACTGATCCCATCACACAAGCATATATGCTAAATCCATGGATGCCAGTCTATAATGAGGATGGTAACTGGAATATGAAAACCAATACAGGCTACAACCCCGTTGCCATACGTAGTGAACATGGTGATAAAAACTTTGCCAAGCAATACAGAGCAATAGTATCTCCGTATGTAACGCTCGTTTTCAATGATTGGTTGAGTTTCACATCACGCATGGGACTTGATGCGTATATTTTGGACGACTTTGGCTACTGGTCATTTCTAAACAGTCAGGGTAAAGATATGAAAGGCATGGGTGAAAATGGATATTACACCAACTTCTACAAAACTATGAGTAATATTTTCAATATCAACAAGAGTTGGGGACATCATCATTTAAACGCCTTAGTTGGGCATGAAGGACAAGCTACAAATTACAAAGGTGCTTATCTATCGGGCAGTAATTATCCCGTTGATTATTTAAATGATGTGACATTGGCTGCAAAACCGAGTTCTGCATCTACTTCCAGAAGAACACTTAAACTATTGAGTTTCCATCCAATGTAGAATACGACTATGCTAATAAGTATTATTTATCTGGATCGCTCCGCTATGACTCTTCCTCAAGATTCTCTGGAGCAAACAGATGGGCACCTTTCTGGTCGGTTGGTGCAAAATGGAGACTCACAGAAGAAGGATTTATGGAAAGTGTGAGAGATAGCTGGTTAAATGATCTGACTATACGTGCGAGCTATGGTACTTCTGGTAACCAAACAGTGGGTTCTGGCTGGTATGCATCACGCGGATATTATGATTTCGGGTATAACTATAACGGAAACCCAGGAAGTTTACTTTTGCAATACAGAAACGAAAACTTAAAATGGGAACAGACTGCTAAATTTAATGCTGGTATAGACCTCAGGCTATTTGATAAACTTTCTTTCGGTTTTGATTACTATCACCATATAACCAAAGATATGGTGTTTGCTGTACCTATTTCTGCTGCAGTTGGCATACCTACATTCTACGATGGTGTGGCAAGCTTCGAGAATCTTGGCAAACTTCAGAATACCGGATTCGAGTTTTCATTATCTTGGGATGCAATTCACACCAAAGACACGCAGCTTAACTTCACGCTAAACGGTTCGCGCAACAATAACGTAGTGAAGAAACTCAGCACAGATAAGCCTATTGAATATGCATACCAAATAGTAGAGGTAGGCAAAGAGATCAATTCATTCTTTATGAAAGAATGGGCCGGCGTAGATCCCGAAACAGGACGAGGAATGTGGTACAAAGGCAAAGAAGGCACTGAGACTACCTTCGATTACAACGAGGCTGGTAAACGTCATGTGGGATCACCTATGCCTAAATTCCAAGGTGGATTCAAAACTACTTTCAAATACAAAGCATTCGATGCATCTATGCAACTTAACTATGCAATGGGTGGAAAAATTTACGGAAATAACCTTAGATACGATATGCAAGGTGGTTGGAGCATTGGAGATAACCTCATCAACTATACTTTAGACAATGCTTGGAGAAAGCCGGGTGATATAGCCAAAGTACCCATGTTGTCTGCGGCAAGAGGCTTAACTTGGAACAGCGCATCATCTCGCTTTATTATGCCTGGAGATTATCTGAAAATTCAATCCTTGATGCTAGGTTATACCATTAAGAGCGATTATTTCAGCAACGTTGGATTAAATTCAATAAGAATTTTCGCCTCAGCAGAAAACTTGTTTACTTTCCATAAGAAAGATTATTTAGGCTATGATCCCTCAAGTGTAGGTGCAAACGGAGTTATGTGGTGGACTTTTCCACAACCAACCAAGTATATCGGAGGTATCACATTTAGTTTTTAAACAATAAACAATAATAATTATGAATAAAAATAATATTTTAATAACATTTGTAACAAGTTTGCTGTTATTGGGACTAAGTGCATGTAATATGGACACTCCCATGCATTACTATGTTGACCAAGATGCACCAAAAGCAACGCAGGATATTGAAAACAACCTTAATGGTGCATATCAACAATTTGCAGGCTATCGGTTCTACGGGAGAAATATCCCCGCTTTAAGCGATATTGCCACAGATGTTTCTACTGTCGCTCCTGACAAAGGGCACTTTGTTTCCATTGATCAATGGTCATTCAGTGATACAGAGGGCATATTAGATGAAATCTGGAAAAGTGGATATGTAGTTATTGGTACAACCACTGATGTTATCAACGATAGTAAAGCATTAATTGCAGAAGCCGGCACACCCGAAAGTGATAAGACCGCAGCAAAAAATGCAATGATGCAGGCATATGGGTTAAAAGCATATACATATTATGCTTTGGTTAATATTTTTGGCAAAGACTATACTGACAATGGGGCTACATTAGGTCTCATCATGATAAAAGATGAAAAAGCAGGTTTAAAACAACAGTTGAATCGCGGTACTGTTAAAGAGGTTTACGACTATGCTTTGGAGCTAATTGCCGAAGGTAAGAAAATGGCTTCCGAACTTGGGGGCAAAGCAGTCAAGTCTTCTTTTTATGTAACATTGACCGGTCTGAACGCCATGGAAGCAAAAATCAAACTCTCAATGAGAGATTATGCCGGCGCAAAAGCCGCAGCAACAGCTGCACTTGTCGGTGCAAAAGACATATCTAATGAGGACTATATTAGTATGTGGGCATCTAATGCAGCAGCTCCCGATGATATCTTCTCTTTAAAGAAAACTGAAGATGACAACCTATCAGCAAACGCGCTCAACACACTTTATGGCAGCTATCTGGCAAGCTTGGAAAAAATTGTGATTGATCTTGTAGAGTCAACTGATATTAGGGATCAATTAATTCAGATGAATGTTGCTGATGATAGAAAAGCACCGCATCCAAAGAAGTTTGATGGTATTCCCAACGCTGCTGCAGTATCAAACATTCCGGTTCTCCGTTACTCTGACATGCAACTTACGCTTGCAGAGGCAGAAGCTAATTTGAATAACATTACATCAGCTGTTACAGCTTTATACAAAGTGGCTAAAAGAGATAGTCAATATCCGGATGCAGCAAGTATGTCTCTAACAACTAAAGCTGATGTGCTTTCTTTTATTGCAAAAGAACGTATCCGTGAGTTTTTTGCTGAAGGTCATCGACTCTTTGATTTAAAACGTACAGGCGCTGGAGCTACTATTAATGGAAAAGTAAATTACCAGATTAGCAAGTTTGCTTATCCTATCCCTGCTTCTGAGATAAATGCAGGATTTATGCCGCAACAAAATGACGATTGGAACTCTTTGTTGCCAAAGTGAAATTGATATAATCTATCTTAATGACTTTCGAAGAGAGTGTCTCAAAGTGGGACACTCTCTTTCTTGTATGTCGGGTATGGTATTAAACTTACCAGGTATAAGTTCTTGCACACCCCGCTCCCGCAAATTTATAATTTATGCACATTCTGTTACACCCTTATTCCCCTGCCTCCATCGCGCAAAAAACGATTCAACTTAATATTACTATTTGTGTTTGTTTTTCAAAAAAATCTCATGAGGAAAGTTACACTATCGAACAACTTTTATTGTTTTTTGTATTCGATATGCAAAGCAAGAAAATACGACACGTTTCTAAAGAAGAATATCAACACAAAAAAATAAAAACTTAAAATCTCTTGACCAATTTGTTGATGAACAGTATGGGAAAAAAGGAACTAGAAAGTGAGACAACTTTGAGAAAGGTTACGAAGAGTTTAAACTCGGTTTCATTCTTCAACAAGCACGACTTGAAAAAGGAATGACACAAGAGGAACTCGCCAAAAAAGTCGACACAAACAAAGGCTACATTTCACGAGTTGAAAACAATATAAAAGACGTTCGCGTTTCGACACTTCAAAAAATCATTGAAAAAGGATTTGACGGACATTTGGAATTAGCGATAAAAATGTAATATGCTGCTAAAATATTGCCAGAACCGTAAACAATGAGATAATGAAAACTACCGCTGAATATATGATGCTACTTCGCCAATTCAAGGAAAAGAACCCCGTCTCCCCGAATCCATTCGCGTAAAATCAAAACTCCAAGCTTTACAAAAATCCCCCCAGTACAGACATTTATAGTCTACACCCTTTCCCTTTACCTTTACCTTTACCTTCTAAAATTCGTACAACAAAATCCTGAAACAAACGGGTGTAGTTCGCAGAATTAAGTTTGCAAAAAAAGACACGCGAGCCTGGCTGAATAAAAATGCAAAAAGCCAATCAAGTTTTCTCTTTCAGCGTAAATTTATGCTAAAATCTCCTGTTTTCCTCGCTGGGTCACCCAAAATCGATATCAAATAATTTCAATAACTT
>JAUNUM010000133.1 GCA_030538215.1 Bacteroidia bacterium | reverse complement strand
TCTTCCCCTTTGGGGAAGTTAGATGGGGTAACATTGTCTGAAAAAATTCAAAACAGTTTCTTATTTAATTTGTAGCAAATGTAATAAAAAATTCATGAAATTGCTAATAGCAAAATGCTAATATCCAACAGACGATAGTTGATTATTCAACGGCACTATCTCGTGAAAACCTTCTTGGAGTCACAACTTCACTATCGGGACCTCGGCGTTCGTTGCGTCGGAAAATATCCATTTTGTGTAGTGGTCTCAGGTAATCGAGCCACATAAATCCTTTTAGCTTAGCTTCATCTGCTTTTAACTGGTTCAGTGGTGTGGTTACAGCTTTGGTGGCCGACCAGAGTTTCAGTTTCTGTAACTCATCATTTGAGAAATCCATTGATAAGTAGGCACTTTCGGTTTTATTCAATCCGATAATATTACGCGCACTATCTTCCTCCACCAGATAATAAAGCGATTCGGCATTTCCCTCTACCAAGACATACCGAAGCTCTTCTTTTTCAAAAAAAGCTTTCAGGTCACGTCCGCTTATTTGGTTGTATTGCCCCGCGGTTTGCCTGTCCTGAATAGCCAGCGCGTAATCACGCACGTGAGCTTTATCAACGGTGCTGTCGTTCATATAAATATCAATGCGGTTTCCAAGAATTTGGTTGCTTTTATTCCAAATTACAGGATTGCCGATAAGGTATAAAATGGAATCTTTTTGAACATAGTTCATAGAGTCGCAAATACCTTGCATATCTTCCCGATAGAACCGAACGTTGTAATACGCTTTTATATCTTTGTAGATAGAATCGGTAATCATTTTTAAGGTGTCGCCGTGAAGAAATAAGCTATCGCTTTGCGAATAATCTATAGCGTAAGCCGAGTCGGTTGCCATACCATATTCGGTTTTTTCGTTGTATGTTCCGTAATTTCCGCGTAGAATGGCTTTTCGCTTGAAATCCTCTAAATGCATATTGCCGAAAGCTTCTCCCAGTCCGCTTGTGCGATTATAAAAAACGGTATCGCCAATGAGTACTTTGGTGCTGTCGTTGCTATAAATTTCGGATCGGTCGAGTAGGCGTGCCTCATCGGTTTCGGTATTATACCAACCGTGCGAAGTGTTAATAAATCCACTATCCGAAACAATGGTAGATGGACCAAGAATGTCGGCAATCTTTGTCTCCGTATTGTATTTTAACGTATCGGAATAAATGGTGTAATCTTTGTTTATAAGCTTTACGCTGTCGCTAAACAATGCATCTTTGCTTACGGGATCATATTGTCCCCAGAAAGAAGTAAGTTCATTTTTTTCATCCACCAACATTCCCCCGTCAAAATAATAACCAAGATTTGCCATACGATCGTAATTAAGACTATCGGTAAAAAGTGTAACTTGTTTGTCTTCCATGCGGATATTATTCCGAAGACGAGCAAGGCGCGTGTTGCCGTCGTAATGCAGATAATCGCCATACACGAAAATGGTGTCGCCTTGTTCCATACGCACGTTGCTAAAAGCCTCAAAAGTGTTTGTTTGCTCAAACAGGTAGGCACTATCGCAAAACATGTATGCGCCTTCGTGATAGAGAATTACGCTGTCGATAAGAATTTGTGCTTCAAAATTAGTCCGTTTGTTTAAAAAGCCTGCTTGTCTTAACTCAACAACTTTTACGTTGGGATTCATTGGAGGCGGTTGCTGCGAACGAGCCGATATCATAAGCACAAAAAGCATACTCGAAAGGAGTATGCTTATATATTTCAGATGTGGATTTGTTTTTTTCATTCGCTCAGGCTCAATCGTTCGCGGTTAGTTTGACACTCAAAACTCGTAACTATTTTACCCATCCTTTGTATTTGAAATCGCATCCCTTCCAATTAGGGTCGATTCTAACGTAGATAGTTTCTATTTTCTTTTGCAGCCAATCGTCCATTAGTTCTTGACGACGAACATTTTCGGCCATTTGTTTGATAATCTGATAATCGTTATTGATGTTGGCTTTGTGACCATCGTTTCGATTGGTAACTTTCACCATAGCGGCAACTCGTTTCCCTTTATCGGAAACCATAAGAAAAGGTTTGGAGAGTTCGCCCACTTTCATTTCGCCCACAACTTTAGCAATGTCCTGATTGAGTTCGCTCAACTGAAAGCGTGGAGTTCCGGCGTTTTGAGAATTGGGGCGGTTATTTACCATAATTCCTTTGTTGTTTCGGGTATCTTTATCGGCCGAGAGGAAAGTAGCTGCTTCGTCGAAAGTGATTTTTTTATTCATAATTCCATTCCTGATGGAATCGAGCCTGACTACGGCTGTGTCTAATTGTTCTTGCGGAACTTTCGGCTTCAATAAAATATGGCGAAACTTGCCCATGTCTCCTCTTCGCTCTACAAGTTGAATAATATGATATCCATATTCTGTCTCAACAATGTTCGACACTTTTGTTGGATCGTTTAATGCAAATGCAGCATTAGAAAATTCGGGTACAAGTTGTGCTCTCGTTTGAAAATCCAACTCGCCACCTTTAAGTGCCGATCCCTGATCTTCGGAATGCAACAAAGCTAACGTGGAAAATGAACTCTTGCCGGAATTGATTTGCTCTGTGTATTCGCGTAATTTGTTTTTTACTATATCTATTTCTGCTAAAGGCACTTCCGGTTCAATAGTGATTATCTGCACTTCCATTGTAGTTGGAATAAACGGCAAGCTATCTTGGGGAATGCTATTGTAAAACTTCCGAATTTCGGATGGAGTAAGCGATACCGTGCCAAAATGTTTTTGCTGTACACCTTGAATTAACTGTTGTTCGCGTAATTGAGTGCGTAGGTCTTCGCGGATATTTTTCAAGCTTTTGCCAAAGTATTCTTCCAGTTTTTCTGCCGAACCCGATGATGCAATATATTCGCTCATATAATATTCGAGCATCCGGTTCACATTTGCTTCGTTCACCTCAACACTATCGAGTTTTGCTTGGTCGAGAAACAGTTTGTTTATCGCCATTTGTTCGGGAATAAAACAATAAGGATCGCCTTCAATGCGTTGATTTTGCATTTGAAGTTCTTTCCGGTGTTCCTCAACTTCGGACTTTAGGATGGCCTCATCGCCTACCACCCAAACAATTTCATCGATAATATTATTTTGAGAAATGGCGTTATTTACCACCAAAGTGAAAGCGATAAACGATAGTAGTATTTTTGTAGAAAACTTCATTTTAATTGATCAGTTTAAAAAATTGACTGTAAAAGTAGTTATAATACGGTTATCAGGCAACAAATCAATTATTAAAAGATATAAAAATAAGAGATTATGGGTATAAGGCTATGGACAATGCGGTTTGAAATTACAATTTTATTTGCCACGAATGCCACGGATAAACACGAATAATGATTTTTTCGAATTCGTGTTGCATTTGTGTAATTTAATGATAGAGCTGTAGTCCCGTAGTAGAAGTGCCACTTCCCGCTGTGGCGTGATCTTCGTATTGCTTCGTTCTGACGTCTCTACGATGTAATATTTACTGAATGTGGCGTGTCCTTAATTTCCTAAATCCAAAATTCCGCATCTTTGCTAATTTAATCTTATCTTTACCCAAAAAAATGAATTGGATATTTCTTATTGTAGGAGGGTTATTTGAAGCACTCTTTGCTTTTAGCTTGGAACGAATGTCTGCAAGCTCGGGAAAAACAGCTTGGTTGTGGTTTCTATCTTTTTTCATTAGTGTTTCCATAAGTATGTTTTTGTTGTTCAAAGCTATAAGTGGCGATAACGCTATTGCCGTTGGTACCGGATATGCCGTTTGGGGCGGAATTGGCGCCGTATTTACGGTATTGGCTGGTATTATTTTTCTGGGAGAATCCACTGCTTTTTGGCGTATATTCTTTTTGTGTACGTTAGTTATTTCAATTGTGGGATTGAATTTGGTAACGAAACATTAAAAAAGAGGCGGTGCAGTTGGGACACAGAGGACACGGAGAAGCACAGAGAAACGTACGCGCCGTGCGGTTCCAACCGCATGGCGCATAACGCACGCGTGCTACAAATAAATAGCCGGGCATCATTCACAAACGCTTGCCCGACTATTCCAACACAGTTGCCCAACAACATCCGGCAGCAGGACAACCAACAACAACTAATTGCTCAAAGAGCCGGCATCTTTGAATTTGGTTTATGTGCCGTGC
>JAUNUM010000132.1 GCA_030538215.1 Bacteroidia bacterium | reverse complement strand
CAAAATCTTTCGTACAAATTGTAACAAAATACATTCCACCATCATAATCGTGCCACGATGCACGGGAAGATGGAATACGGAATGTATTTTGGAATTTTTCGGTTATCATTGATAAAATATTGTATGTAGAGACGCGGCATGCCACGTCTCTACCGTTTCAATCATCCTTCTTCGCCTTTTTTGCTTCCCAAACAAAATATGAAATCAATCCGATGAAAGCAATAAGTGCAACCACTTGTGCTCCTGTTCCACTGGGATCTGCCCAAATGCCAAGATTTAGCACATCACCTTTTCCGGTAAGGAATATAATAAGTGCTCCAATTACGCCAAATAATGCTGCACCGGCAATAAATCCGGATGAGATGAGTATAGCGCGTTGGTGACGAGCGTTGTTTAATTCTTTATCTTTCGAGCTTTTGTTGATATAATGATTGAGTAATCCACCCACGATAAGCGGTGTGTTCAGTTGAAGCGGAATAAACATTCCCAATGCGAATGCCAGTGGCGAAATGCCAAGCCAGTTTACCAAAATTGCTACTACAGCGCCAATAGCCAATAGCATCCATTGCGCGCCTTGTCCCGACATTAGCGGCTCGATAATGGCTGCCATGGCATTTGCTTGCGGTGCAACCATGGGATTGGGATGTGTTTCTGTAGCAACAAAACCGTAAGCCTGATTCAGAATAAAAATTACTGCACCAACCGTAGCTGCCGAAACGAGCGTTCCCAGAAACTTCCACGATTCTTGTTTTGCCGGTGTAGTTCCAATCCAATAACCCACTTTTAGGTCGGTTATAAAACCTCCCGCCATAGAAAGTGCGGTACACACTACACCACCGATAATTAATCCGCTTACCATTCCTTCCCAGCCATCCAAGCCTACGGCTACCAGAATTACCGACGAGAGAATCAATGTCATCAACGTCATTCCTGAAACCGGATTGCTGCCTACAATAGCAATAGCATTAGCGGCAACGGTAGTGAATAGAAAAGAGATGATAGTTATGGCCAATAAAGCTACAATAGCTTGAATAAATGTGATTTTAACGCCGATAATTAAAAAGATAAATACGGCGATGAGTGTGAGAAATATAAATAGCATTACGAATGACATTTTCAGATCACGATCGGTACGTTTTGTTCCGGCTTCCGTTCCACTTGCGGCCCCTTTTTTACTTACTGCCAATTTAAACGCGTTTCCAATAACGCCCGACGATTTAATGATACCGATAATACCTGCCATAGCAATTGCACCGATACCAATTGGACGAACATACGCGGCAAAAATCTGCTCCGCAGACATGGCTGCAAACGGATTGGCTCCACCACCGGCAGCGGCTGCCAAAGCGCCAATTTCGTTCACCAAGGGAATTAAAACTAACCAAGACAAAAGCGAACCTACTGCAATGATTACTGCAAAACGTAATCCCACAAGATAGCCGAAACTAAAAATAAGTGCACTCACATTGAACTTAAACACCATTTTAAAGCGTTCGGCCAACATTTCACCGGCAGGAATAATTCGTGTGGTTATCTCTTCGCTCCACAGACGGAATGCCGAAAAACAAAAATCGAATAATCCACCTATTAATCCACTTGTTACAAGTAGCTTTGCTTGATTTCCGCCTTTTTCGCCCGTCATCAGAATTTCGGTAGTTGCGGTAGCTTCGGGAAACGGTAATTTACCGTGCATATCTTTCACGAAATATTTCCGGAAAGGAATAAGAAACAAAATCCCTAAAAATCCGCCGAATAGCGATGAAAAGAATATCTGCCAGAAATTAATCTGCATTTCGGGATACTTTGCCTGTAAAATGTAAAGTCCCGGAATGGTAAAAACCGCTCCGGCAACTATCACTCCCGACGATGCCCCGATAGACTGGATAATAACATTTTGTCCCAGTGCATTCTTTTTACGCAATGCTGCCGAGGCGCCTACGGCAATAATAGAAATGGGTATGGCAGCTTCAAAAACTTGTCCGATTTTTAATCCGGAATAAGCTGCTGCCGCAGAAAAAATTACTGCCATCAGTAATCCCATCCCCACAGCCCAAGGTGTGGTTTCCTTAATTGTTTTGTCCGCGGGTAACACGGGTTTGTACTCTTCGCCTTCTTTTAGCTCCTGATAAGCGTTTTCAGGTAAGCTAATCGGCTGTTTGTCATCTTGCTTTGATTGCATGGCTTCTATTTTTAATTTTTTTGATTAGATTAATGGCACGAAAATACAAAATTTCGTGAAATATTCGATTAGATTTGTTTAACTTTGTGTGTGATTGACTCTTTTTAGTGGCTATCCCGAACATTTCGTATCTTAATATTGTTGAAACACCAGTCATCACACGTAAATATTAAATCACATTATATCCATTTATTCCTATGATTTTTGACATTGATATGATTCGCGGAGTTTATGCTCAACTTCCCGAAAAGGTAACTCAGATAAAAGAAAAATTAGCTCGTCCGTTAACGTTAACAGAAAAAATTTTATTTTCGCATCTTTCGTTTGGAGTAGAGGTGAAAAATTATAAACGTGCTGAAGATTACGTAGATTTTGCACCCGATAGGGTAGCCATGCAAGATGCTACGGCTCAAATGGCTTTGTTGCAATTGATGAATTCGGGACGCAAAAATGTTGCCGTGCCGTCAACCGTGCATTGCGACCACTTGATTCAAGCGTATAAAAATGCCGAAACCGATTTACAAACCGCAAAAGTTACCAACGAAGAAGTATTCAATTTCCTTCGCGATGTTTCCAATAAATTCGGAATTGGCTTCTGGAAACCCGGAGCAGGAATTATCCATCAGGTTGTGCTCGAAAATTATGCTTTTCCTGGCGGAATGATGGTGGGAACCGATTCACATACGCCCAATGCCGGCGGTCTGGGAATGATTGCTATCGGTGTCGGCGGAGCCGATGCTGTGGACGTAATGGCAGGATTGCCTTGGGAATTGAAAATGCCGAAACTTATCGGTGTAAAGCTGACCGGAAAATTATCGGGTTGGGCATCACCCAAAGACGTTATTCTGAAACTTGCCGGAATCCTTACCGTAAAAGGTGGAACCAATGCTATTATTGAATATTTTGGCGAAGGTACAACAACTCTTTCCGCTACGGGAAAAGGAACAATTTGTAACATGGGAGCCGAAGTAGGAGCTACTACATCTATTTTTCCATTCGATGAAAAATCGGCTACTTATCTCGAGGGAACCGGACGGAAAGAAGTGGCTGACGAAGCCCAAAAAATTATTTCTTACCTGCAAGCCGATCCCGAAACGGCTGCTAATCCCTCCAAGTATTACGATCAAGTCATCGAGATAAATTTATCGGAACTAGAACCGCATATTAACGGCCCTTTCACTCCCGATGCGGCATATACCATTTCCGAATTTGCCAAAGTGGTGAAAGAAAACGGCTATCCTCGCCAAATGGAAGTGGGATTAATCGGTTCGTGCACCAACTCGTCATACGAAGATCTTACTCGTGCCGCACATATCGTAAGAAAAGCTAAAGAAGATGGATTGAGTGTTAAAGCACAGTTTATTATAAATCCCGGATCAGAACAAGTTCGATATACCGCCGAACGCGACGGAATTTTACGGGAATTCGAAGAAGTAGGAGCCGTAATTATGGCTAACGCTTGCGGTCCGTGTATCGGACAATGGAAACGTACCGATGAGAAATCGGAACGTTCCAATTCAATCGTAACCTCGTTCAACCGGAATTTCGCCAAACGAAACGATGGAAATCCAAATACGCACGCTTTTGTAACTTCACCCGAGTTGGTAGCGGCGCTCACCATTGCCGGCGATTTGACATTTAATCCGCTTACGGATACGCTTCCTAACGCCAAAGGCGAGCAAGTAAAACTTGCTGAACCGGAAGGTTACGAAATGCCGCCGAAAGGATTTGCAGTAAAAGATGCCGGTTATCTGGCGCCATCGGATGATGGTAGTAAAATAGAAATAAAAATTAATCCTAATTCCAATCGTTTGCAGAAACTCAACCCTTTTGCTCCGTGGGATGGAAAGGATTACGAAGAACTTCCGCTTTTGATAAAGGTAAAAGGTAAATGTACTACCGACCATATATCGATGGCCGGACCGTGGCTTCGTTTCCGCGGACATTTGGACAACATCTCGGACAACATGCTTATTG
>JAUNUM010000131.1 GCA_030538215.1 Bacteroidia bacterium | reverse complement strand
AGATAAATGACCCGAAACTGGCGTTTTATGTATTCCAAAAGCAGAGCGAGGGAGAATTTAATAATGCGGTTTTAACCCCAGATTTCAGAGTTGTCAATATCCCATCTCACACTCTCTCATATAATGGAAATTCTAAGGTGCCAATAGGTACTTGTCCCGGATTTGTTATTTACAAATACGATAGTAAAAATGATGTTGCTTATGATGTTAAACGGTATTATTGGGATACAGATAAGTATATTAGTAATGATACAACAGCTGTAATAAAACCTGTGACAATAAAAACAGGTGCAAATACATTGATTTCTCTTTTCTATAATTTTGAAAATAATACAGGGAAACCGACATCAATGATTGATATTAAATATGGCGAAATTTCCGATAAACTAAATTCGACTGATTTATTAAAAATAATCATGAGTAATGCAGAGAAAGGGAACCCATTAAAACCTGTTGATTTTTCGAAGAAAAATATAAATACAAATGAAGAGGGGTGGAAAATTGATTCGGGCTCTGGAGTAGCGGTAGATTGTAATTCTGCAAATATAAAAGAACTATTAGCTGGTAAACTTAACAATATTAACAAAATATCAGAAAGTTATACGCCTTCTCAGGTTAGGCAAGTATTATTAGAAAATTATTCAACCTGTGTCTTTGAACTTCTTGATATTTCTAAGAGAATCACAATTTTAGACATACTCTTGAATGACAATGTAGATGATGGATATTGGCAATTTGAAAAAGGAGCTTTTAGTAAAGATGTATTTTATTTAGATAATTTAATTCTAAGCACACAAACTAAAGATGATAGAATTAAATTGCTGAAACAAGGTTTTATGGCCAATAATTATAAATGGCTGCAAAACTTGTGGAATAAGATATCTCCAAAAATATTTAACAATGATGTGGGTTATGATGAAGCATCATTGCTGATTGCTCAAATTTCCGGTTGGGTAATGAATTACTACAACGAACTTGAGATTCAGCCTACTGTTGCCAAATCAACAACGACACAATTTAAAGACGGTGGCGAAGTACAAGTCGAATATACTTATCCTCTGGGGACAAAAGAAACACTCCTAGGAATAGGTATGAACGAAAAAGTTAAGACCTATGCGAAACCATACAGCGGAAGATATTACGTATCATTACCCACTAATACTTTAAAAGCACTGGATGCAGATGTAAGAAACGGAAAAGTGTTATTTAAAGTAAGATATTATACTCAAGAGGTTGATCAGATATATGAAGCTGGCAAGGGACCAAAAGGTGATAATGTATCGGAGAATAAAATCTTTGAACCTTTCGAACTAATGGACATGGCGGTTGTAGGTAATTTTGCCACATTGGGATATAATGATGGCGACAGATTTACCATTCCTGCCATAATAGGTGTGGTAATTGCTAAGGAATTTGAAGATGAACAAAATGCAAAAAATCGGCGCGATATCCTCAACGGAGTGGTTATTGCGGGAGCCATTTTGGCAATTCCTTATACGGGAGGATCCTCATTAGTTGCCATAAGCGCTGATTTGAGTGTGGTGTCAGGGCTGGTTGCTGCTGCCGACATGGTACAAAATGAAAGAATAGATAATTTTTCAAAAGAAGAACGTGAGGCATACAAAGAAACGCTTGAAAAATGGGAAAGGTTTAAGGCTGTAGTGTACACTGCTGATGCTATTGGTGGCGGGGCTGTGTTAGCTAGAGGACTTGCTAAGATAGAATCGTGGGAAAGTCTGTTTTCATCTATGAAGAGTAAAAAGGACCTTCTTAAGGGAAACGCAAGAACAATTTATGATAAAATAATAAAGGGTAAGAGTATTATTTCTAAAGTAGAAAAAGTTTTTAATATCTCTGAAATAAAAGCTTTGACCGGCGTAATGCCTACCGGTTCTAAACTGACTAACTTAAGTTTCAGTAATTTTACGAAAGCATTTGATGCAGATTTTATTTCGAGTTTGGGCTCAAAATATGCAGATGATTTAGCTAAAATAAGACAAGGATTAGACAAAGGTGGTAATTTAACAGAAGGCATTGTTTCCGAAGCATTGCGCAAACAAGGCTACACCGTAACCAAAGATATAGGCAAATACGGTTCAAACAATGGTTTTGATGTAGTGGCTTATAAAGGCACTTTAGATAATCCTACCGAAATTTTAATTATTGAATCAAAACAGTTTAATCAAAACAAAATTTTAGACGAATTTGATGGCATAAAAGAACTTGCAGGTTATGATGAAGCCAGTGGTACGGTACTTAACGCTGCTAATCCTGAAACTGGTTTGCCAACACAAATGAGTACGGATTGGACTTTCAAACATGTGGCGGATAAACTTTCTGATAAAGGTGGCGACTTCGAAAAACTTTCAAATGCATTAGAAAATAAAACTATAGTTCAACGTTATGTTTTTGCCATTGATAAAAGCGATGGTGCTGGATATTTTACAAAACTTTCAAATAATTTTTAAGAATGAAAACACTTCAAGAAAAATATATAAGCAGTATAGAAAGAGATGAACGTTTTAAAAATGTAACAATGTTAGATGATATTTGGGTTTATAGGTTGAAGCAAAACAATCTAATCTATGCTCTTTATTCCCTATTTGAAGAAAATAAATTGGAAAAATCCAAACAATATTTTTATAATTGCGGCTTGCTGGATGCGTATCGGATTAAAAAATATAATGACGGGATATTTATTTATGATTTACATTCCATAAGCTATGCCATGTTATCAGACAATTTACCTTTTCTTAAAAACGACTATGCACAACTAACATTTACCGATTATTATTTGGAAGACGTTACAGAAAAACGCATAGACCGAACGATGGAAGACCATGTGTTGGCAGGCGATAACGGTTGCATATTTGTACATACTATGCAGCAGTTTTTGCTGGGAAATGATAAACTGATAGAACGAAATCTGGAAATAATGCACAGGGTCTGGTTTAGCAACAAAAATCAAAACAGCGTAATGCAGTATGATGTGAATTTTTTTCAAGCACTGTATGAAAAAAATCAATCACAATGCGAAACAATCCTCAAAGAAATGGTAACTTCGAAAATACACCAAAAGCGTAATGACGACCCACTTTTGAAGAAATATATATCCATGCCGGCATTGGGCTATGCCAAGTTAGCTTGGATATTGGGTGTAGAGGTTGAGATAAAAAGCAAACTTATCCCAAGTGAGTTATTGCCGGTTAAACCTTTAGAAAAATATGAAATACCTTATGATTTCTTAAAAGTGTAAAGCTTCAAGTCGGGAGTTGATGATTTAATCACATGGTGATCAGCAGAATTATTTTCAAAAAAAATATCAAAAACCACTTTACACTCCGACGAAAAAATAAAGGCGGAAAAGAGAAGAAAAAACGGCTTAGGAGATTTTTAGAAAGTGTTATGTTTCAGATTGGGAGTTGAAGAGAAAAATAATGAAAAAGAAATTTCACATACTACTACTTGTTATTTTATGTTTGGTTTTTAACCTAACAGGAATTTCTTATGCTCAACAAATTAATATAAACACCAATAACACCGAAGGCGTAACCGGAGGAACGGGACAAACCGGCACAGGCAGCATAACGTCTTATTCTGTCAAAGACATTAGCGTAACATGGGATGCACAGGGCAGTACGTATGCTTATGACGACCCGGTAACCCTTCCTGAACAGATACGCAAGACTTACCCGACGGTAAAAGATGCACAGGGCAAAACGGTGTATCCTCCGTTTAAAGCCGTGGTAAACAAAAAAGAAGATTTCATTACCTCCAAACTCAGCTACCAAAACGGCAAACCTACTGACGGTAAAATCGTATTCAAAACGCTTGACGGACGAGAAATAGAAGTCAAAGAAACCGGTGCGGACACTTACCGCCTTACGCTGAAAGGGCTGTTTGATTACGCAACGGAAGACATTACGGCAATGCTGGTTCCTAATGACACCACGCAAAAACAGAAAGTAATCGGTTCGTTTAAGCTGGTGCATCTGGCAGAGAAAACCATTGACGTAAGTTTAGTACCGCTTGACGAAGCTTCCGTAAAACGGTTGGACGATATAGAAAAAGAACTGACGAATACCTACGGTAAAGTAGGAGTAATGTTCAACGTAAAGAAAGAATCGGTACTGGACATTAGCAACATAGTGAGCGGTGAT
>JAUNUM010000130.1 GCA_030538215.1 Bacteroidia bacterium | reverse complement strand
CACCGATAATTTCGCCGATTTTCGGGAAAAGTACGTCCATGGCACGAACGGTTTTCCCGTCTTCGTTCTGTTTCATGTAGAACGATTTTATATCCTTCGGATAATCGGTCAAAATTACGGGACATTTGAAATGTTTTTCTACCAAATAACGTTCGTGCTCCGACTGTAAATCGGCTCCCCAAAACACCGGAAATTCAAATTTATGTCCTGATTCTTCCAAGATTTTCACACCTTCGGTATAAGATAAACGCACGAAATCGTTGTCAACTACAAATTTCAAGCGATCGATCAATTCATTATCGTACATTTTAGCGAGAAACTCGATATCCTCCATACAATTATCCAACGCATATTGAATAAGGTATTTCAGGAAATCTTCCGCCAAATTCATGTTG
Organism: Bacteroidia bacterium; assembly: GCA_030538215.1. Classification (GTDB taxonomy): domain Bacteria; phylum Bacteroidota; class Bacteroidia; order Bacteroidales; family Dysgonomonadaceae; genus Petrimonas. Next base: position 3,779 of record JAUNUM010000130.1, on the reverse strand, counting down.
TCCGTGATATCGTTGAACGCTACTTCGGGCTCAATCATCCAAAATTCTGCCAGGTGGCGCGGAGTATTAGAGTTTTCGGCACGAAATGTAGGTCCAAAAGTATAAATTGCACCCAAAGCCATTGCGCCAAGTTCGCCTTCAAGCTGTCCCGAAACCGTCAGGTTGGTTTGTCTTCCAAAAAAGTCTTCCGAAAAATCGATTTTTCCGTCTTCAGTTTTGGGCACATTGTTCATATTCAAAGTTGTAACCTCAAACATAGAACCTGCACCTTCGGCATCGGAAGCTGTGATAATAGGCGTGTGAAAATAACAGAATCCTCTGTCGTTGAAATACTTATGAATGGCATACGACATGTGGTGACGCATGCGGAAAATGGCTCCAAAAGTATTTGTTCTTGGGCGCAAATAGGCAATTTCCCGAAGGAATTCCAGTGAATGTCCTTTCTTTTGCAACGGATAAGTTGCCGGATCGGCGCTACCGTATATTTCTATTTCAGTTGCCTGAATTTCCACCGATTGTCCCTGTCCCTGCGACTCAACCAATATCCCATTTACGTTGATGCAAGCACCTGTAGTAATGGGTTTAAGATAATCTTCGCCAAATTGCGCAATATCAATAACTATCTGAATATTATTGATGGTTGTGCCGTCGTTTAACGCTACAAAACTCACGTTTTTATTTCCACGGCGAGTTCGTACCCAACCTTTTACATTTATTTCTAATCCGGTTTTTGCCGATTTTAAGGCATCGGCAATCGTTGTTCTTTTTAGTTGCTTCATAATAATGCTCCCCCCAAACATCCTAATGGGGGTTTTACTAAGTATTGTATTTTATCTGTTTCGAAAAAATGTATCGAAACAGGACTTCTTATTTTTATTGTTTATTGTTGAAAAAATCACTTCCCTCAAGTCCCCTTTAGGGGATTTAGGGGTGTATTTAATCAAACGCCCCCATTCTGAGCATGTTTACTTCTTTTTCCGACAAATAGCGCCATTTCCCACGAGATAGGTTTTTCTTTGTCAGTCCGGCAAAATATACGCGGTCGAGCTTTACAACCCGATAACCTAATTTCTCGAAAACACGGCGTACAACGCGATTTTTCCCCGAGTGAATTTCAATACCCACTTGGCTCAAATCCTCCTCGGTAACATAACTGATAGCATCGGCGTGAATTTCGCCATCCTCTAACTCTATGCCATCGGCAATAGCTTGCATGTGCTCCATTGCGACAGGTTTATCGAGCCAAACTTGATAAATTTTACGCTTTTCGTATTTTGGATGCGTAAGTTTCGATGCCAGATCGCCATCATTTGTTAAGAGTAAAACTCCGGTTGTAGCTCTATCAAGACGACCTACAGGATAAATTCGCTCTTTACAAGCAGCTTTTACCAAATCCATCACCGTTTTACGGTTTTCGGGATCATCGGTGGTAGTAACAAATCCTTTGGGTTTATTCAGCAATACATAAACCTTACTTTCCAGTGTTACCGGCTGCTCGTTGAACATCACTTCATCGGCACGCGTAATTTTTGTACCTAATTCGGTAACCACCTCACCGTTTACTTTTACAACACCTGCCTCAATAAACTCATCCGCTTCACGACGTGAACAAACTCCGGCATTTGCCAAATATTTATTAAGACGGATAGGTGCAGTTGGGTCTGCATTTTCTTTGTATTTAATCTGCTTAAATATTTTTTTCTTTTTCACGAGTTTTTTCGGACCTGAACCCTGACTTACGGGTTGTGCACCACGACTTCTGGTTGGTGTATTGCCGTACGTGTTATAGTTTCTTTCACCTCCGCCACCACTATGCCCGCCGTGCGATACTCTTTCCCCTACTCTCGGACGACGTTTTCTTGTTCCATCGGGATTATTCTGATTGTTGTCGTAACTCCTATTATAGTTTTCTTCATACGATGGACGATAGTTACCATCTTCACGCTGTGGTCTTCTCTCGATGTTGTAATTTCTGTTTGAAGAGGGGTGTCTCTCATTGTTCGCATTGCCATAACTCCGGCTGGGTTGCGAATCATTGTTGTTAGTTGTCATTTTTTCTTTTCTAAATTTTAATTATCAATAACCTCACGGTTTTCTTTTTAAATAATACCTAAAACATTCATCAATTGGTATTTGCTTCGCGTTATTTAATTGATTTTTATTTACTTTGTTCAAGTTATTCGTTAATTTCCGACATTACGAAGAATATCTATTAAATTACAATCGAATAACTACTGAATATCTTTTTTAGATTCCTGTATAATTTTTCGGCGAAATTGCCTTGAGTTCCTTTTTAATTTCTTCGTTTACGTTTAATGTATCAATAAAGTTTGAAATACTTTCTTCCGTAATGTGCTGATTTGTGCGTGTTAAACTCTTCAACACTTCATAAGGTTTTGGATAACCTTCTCGACGCAAAACGGTTTGAATGCCCTCTGCCACAACCGCCCAATTATTTTCCAAATCTCGTTCTATAGCTTCTTCATTTAACAACAATTTATGGAGCCCTTTTGTTGTGCTTTTAATCGCAATTAATCCATGTGCCAATGGCATGCCGATGTTACGGATTACGGTTGAATCTGTTAAATCTCGTTGCAGTCTCGAAATTGGAAGTTTTGCAGCTAAATGTTCCAACAAAGCATTGGCGATTCCCAGATTGCCTTCCGCATTTTCAAAATCGATGGGATTTACTTTGTGCGGCATGGCCGACGAGCCCACTTCACCTTCTTTGATGCGTTGCTTAAAATACTCCATCGAAATGTATTGCCACATATCACGCGTAAAATCGATAAGAATAGTATTGATGCGTTTCAAAGCGTCGAAAGAAGCTGCCAACGCATCGTAATTGGATATTTGCGTGGTGTATTCTTCGCGAACTAATCCTAATTTATCCGACAAAAAATTATTTCCGAAATCTTTCCAATCAATCTCTGAATAGGCCACTTTGTGAGCATTAAAATTACCTGTTGCGCCACCAAATTTAGCTTTTGCAGGAATATGTTTCAATACTTCGGTTTGATTATGCAAGCGATATGCAAAAACCTTTATTTCTTTCCCCAATCGTGTAGGCGATGCCGGTTGTCCGTGTGTTCGCGCCAACATGGAAACATCTTTCCAGTCTTCGGAAAACTTGTCAAGCAGCGATATTAAATCCTCCAGTTGTGGAACATATATTTTCTGCAACGCATCGCTCCACATCATGGGCGTAGCCGTATTATTGATATCTTGCGATGTAAGTCCAAAATGAATGAATTCTTTAAATTCTTCGAGATGCAGTTCATTAAATTTTTCTTTTAGAAAATATTCTACTGCTTTAACATCGTGGTTCGTTACCTTCTCAATATCTTTGATACGTTGTGCATCTTGTTCCGAAAAATTTTCGATAATTTTCCTCAAAACGCTAAAAATAGACCTATCTACTTTATTGAGCGGAGAAATTCCCAATTCACAAAGCGAAATAAAATATTCAATCTCTACTTGCACACGGTATCTAATCAGTGCATATTCCGAAAAATAAATAGCTAATTCACTAGTTTTGTCTCTATATCGTCCGTCAATAGGAGAAATGGCGGAAAGTTCATCAAGTTTCATTATTAACGCATTGGTTTTACAGATTCCGAAGAGAGCGAAAAATCACTTTCTGCTCTATTCTATTCACTATATTTTGATTTTCCAGTACTTACCGAATAAGTAACCTTCAATGTTTCTTTCAATTGAGAGTACAAAAGTAGTGATAATTACAGTGCCATAAAAATATTTGCAAAAATAATTGCAAAATA